>CAYXSB010000053.1:0-6322 GCA_964466865.1 uncultured Candidatus Saccharibacteria bacterium | reverse complement strand
GGAAGCAATGCCGACAGTAGGGTGTTTATGATGCCCGTATGATTCTTCCTGCTCGCCATGGATAAGCAGCAATTTCTCCAGAATATGTAGCACCAAGAACCCCATCACCAGCGCCACCATGGCATTGATAAACGGGATATTACTTTCTGTGGAAATTCTTACTATTTCCGGAAAAATATCAAATGCAATTACAGCCAGAATTACTCCAGCTGTGAAACCTAAAATTGTATGCAATTTGTCTTTAAATCTCAGACCGACGAGACCGCCGATAAATGTTGAGACAAAAGTTACAAGTACTAAAGGAATTACCATATAGTCTATTATATCTGAAGTCGTCAACACTTGGCGGATCCAGGAAATAAAAACTTACAGTATAGCGACACAGCTATGAGATATGTTAAAATTGTATATGGAAAAATACCTAGCACAAAATAATCAACCACAAGATAAGTCAGAAACCTTGACTATTGGTGAATTCATCGAAACTCCTTGGGGCGGTATCCGCTTAGATCGTTTTGACCAGGAGGATCACGCTAGACTTACAGTTTTATACGATAAAGCTGAGAATCCTTTGGTTGTTACTACTGTCGGAGATATATTCTTATTTGGTGTGGATGAAGATGCTTCTGGCATGACTCGTGTTGCTACTGTCACTGATCTTACTACTAAATCAGTGAGTATTACTGTATACGCACAGCCTGTGTTTGTCCCGCATGAGTTTACTGGCGTACCAAATTTGGATATCGATCAAATCCTTGGCGCAAATAGCACTGACGAATTGATGGACTTATTCCGCGCTGCCTAAATTCCCGTTACTTTTCTTGATTCTCCTGATATAATCCTACTATATCTAGGTTATATCTATGACTGACCTTCAAAATCTCGAACAACCATCGCAAAAGCAGGAACTAATCGGCCAATCTCTGGCCGTACTTGATCATGTCACCGAGGAATTGCACGGTGTACAAGTCGATCAGGATCAGCTCGCTGCACTATTGGAGCAAAGCCCTTACCTGATTGATATCGGCCCGATGCTAATCCTAGAAGACTTTTATTCTCTTACTGAGAAACTACTTTCTGATTTAAGAGGAGTACTCGAAGGCGAAAATGTAGACAATATTAGCGAGGAAGTCCTGAAGCTGTTTGTGAGAAATGAGATCCTAGTTTCATATACCCCAGACCTACTCAGCCCTGAAGCTGCCGCTGGCAATGATAAAGTACCAGCTCTGCAAGCAAGCGTTGACCTCAGACTGAGAGTATTACTGATTATGGTGAGATTCTTAGACTTACAGAAGTTTGTAAATGCTGCCAACGATAAGCTGTTTGGCATTGATGAAGTGGATTTGAAACTGGCATTGTCTGCCTTGGCCGAAGTGGTACGTAGCATGAGCGGAGACTTCCGGGCATATTACAACGCCCTGAATGTCGCAGGCATTAAGGGACAGGAAATGATGGCTATTACAGCTGTGATGGTGGCTTACTTCGAAGGTATCAAAACTCTCATTGACCCAAACACTCGTTCAACTACGTTGGACTTATTCCCCAATATTATTAATAATTTGCACAGTTTGACTCGCAGCGCGCAGATGGCGTGGATCGTGGAAACAAATACTCGCACTGTGCCTCCGGCAGCGAACGTCGAGTCCTAACCTCAAGTAATTAAAACCTAAGAGGGGCGCCCTAAGGCACCCCTCTTTTCAGTGTTTGATTTAACCTACAAACGTCAATGCATTACCCTTCTTGTCTGCACGACCGGTACGACCAATGCGGTGTACATAATCGGCATAAGTGTTGGGCATTTCATAATTGATTACATGTGAGACATCAGGGATGTCCAAACCTCTGGCAGCAACATCAGTTGCGACTAGGATGTTTGTTTGATCACGTTTAAATTGCTCCAAGGCGCGATGACGCTGTCCTTGAGATTTATCACCATGTAGAGCGGATACTTTAAATCCACGTTGCTCTAAGTTTTGTGACAATTTCTCCACTCCATGTTTGGTCTGTCCGAAAATCAAGACTTTCTTGAATTCTGGCTTGATTAACAAGTCGTGTAATTGGTCAAGTTTCTTGTCTTTGCTAATAACTCTAATCACGTCCTGGTCAATGTTATTGGAGGTTTCTCCAGTTTTGACTGAGATAGTTACAGGGTTCTTAAGCAGTGTCTTCATAATGGTCTCGGCTTCACGATCTGACGTGGCGGAGAAGAATAAGGACTGCTTTTGCTCTGGCAAGAATGAAATAATAGTTTTAATATCACGCACAAATCCCATATCCAACATGCGGTCGACCTCATCGAGGACGATGTTGTTGAATTTAGATAGATCTAATACGTGGCGATTAACCAAGTCTTTCAATCTACCGGGGGTACCGATCACGAACTGAGGCTGACGCTTGAGTTCGGCAATCTGCCGGCCCATGCTTGCGCCTCCGACCACTACAGTGCTGTGCGCACGAGTGTTGCGGGCAAATATTCGAAATTCATCGTCTACTTGCTGAGCGAGTTCGCGGGTAGGTAATACGATCAATACTTTCTGATTAGGAGTTGTTGATAGCTTGTGCAACAAAGGTAACAGGAACGCGGCAGTTTTACCTGTACCAGTGTTAGCGACGCCGACGACATCTTTGCCTTCCAGTACATGAGGAATGGCTTGGTCCTGAATCGGAGTTGGTTGACTATAACCGTGAGCCTCTAAATTGGCTTGAATCCGGCTGTCAAATTGAAAATCACTAAACTTATGTTTTGGCGTATACACGGCTGCCTGAACGGCGCCGGATGCCTTGCGTACTAATTTAGCAGGGTCAATATTCGATTGTTGAGGGCCACGACGTGAACGCTGAGGGTGGCGATAAATATCTTGCCGGCTGTTAAAACTGCGCGGTGTAGAAAATCTACCACTACCACCTGTGGAGCCTGGACGGCTTTGACTAAAACCACGGTGCGAACCTTGTCTCGATGGACGATAGGAATTTTGCATATTGAAATATGTATAAAATTAATTCTCGTAAAATTTTTTGGGAATTCGGAGAACTAATCTATACTTTGAAGGTATTAGAACCTGGAGATTAAACCAGAAGTTGTCTCTACTCTGCCGCAGTTATTCTGACAACCAGCACTCACTATTCCGTTATTCTATTTTTCGGTCACAAGTATTATAGCACAACCCTATACTCTGCGGGGGAAATAAGTCTAGTTAGAGACGAGAAGCTCAGTTTCCTACGGCAGGATCCGCGAGAAAGATTACTTTACCGTCCATTGAGGCGGTAGGGACATTGTATGCGGCGCCGCTGTACCCTTGAGCGCCGATTCTGCCAGCATCTATTGCATCATTGCGCAAATCTGCCCTAGTGATTTTCAAGTCCGGAATCTCGTTGAATATACCAGTAAAGGTCCCTGCTACGTATGGCTGGCCCTGTAGATTTGTAAGGATGTAGTATTTGCCATCGTCAAGCTGTACTGCGTACATTAGCTCTACGCCTGATTGACCGGGAAATACCGCTGTAGTTTTATCTAATACCAAAGTGTCACTACCTTGCTTGTCGATTTTGCCAATTGGATAAATAGCAATTTGCGTAGCTAAGTTGTCATCGTTTCTGGGCCAGGAATAACCGGGGGCAACTGTGGGCTGCGCAGCCCCAAAGTTGATCTGGGTTTGGAACGTAATGAAATCCTGACCGTCATAGATATTGGGAGAAACCAGTACTACATTACGGATAAGTGGGTTTGTGTACGGCAAATGAAACTTGCCTAGCAGTTCAGGATTGTAATCAAATATAGGTACTCCCGAACTTTTTAACTGCGCTATTTGCTCAGCTGGGAGTTTATCTAGAGGGACTGCTACCGGCAAGTCATTGGCTTGTTTCATCAAAAAGTCCGAATCTTGCTCATCGACCCTGCTCTTAACGTAATCATGAACAATTTCCTTGATGCTGATTTTCATCGGCATGATTGCTCCTGTATCAATATAGAGGTATTGGTCAGAATCTGTACCTAATGTGTGGGGTGTAAGATTAATGAATAGATTGCCAGCTTCATCCTCGGTGAGAAATGCACCACACACTGCTCCATGATCCTGACCCACATACAAGCGTGGTGCTTGGAGGATGTCGAGTGTGTGCTCCCAGCTAGCCACAAAATCAGGGGTAGCTATACCTTTGTCTGGTCCATGGAATTCTGCGGGAGAGCCTGCAGGGTTTGCTTCCGTGGTACTACTACTGGCAGCTAAAGCGGCTTCGACAGGCTGACCAGCTAATGAGGCTGCTAACGCACTGACAATAATTGCCTGATTGATTTTGTTATCCATATGTCTACGGTAATTACCGTATCATAACACTCTATACCTTAGTATATATAAACTGATTCTTCAGATATTGAAGTTTTACTGTGTCACCTGAGCTAAATTCTCCCTGGAGAATCTTGTCAGTCAGCGGATTTTCGATTTCTTTTTGAATAGCACGACGAATTGGACGAGCTCCGAACTCTGGATCGTAGCTGACTTTCGCTAACTGTTTTACGGCTGAATCAGCGATCTCAAACTGGATTCCTTGAGCTGCGAGCAATGACTTAGTGCGTTCTAATAACAACAGCACAATGCCTTCGATTTGCTGAGAGGTCAAAGCGCTAAAGATGATAATTTCATCGAAGCGGTTCAATAACTCAGGGCGGAAGCTCTTTTTCAGTAACTCCATCAGCACTTTCTTCAAGTGATCCCAAGCCTCCGGGTCTAGCGAGGATTCTCGAGCCTTCATTTTAATCAGTTTAGTTTCTGGTCTGACAGCGCTATCGACGCTATTGGAAATCATTTGTTCCTTTTGCTTGTTCAGATGCGACAAGATAACTTCAGAGCCTAAGTTGCTGGTGGCAATGATGATGCAATTCTTAAAGTCTACAGTGCGACCTTTACCATCCGTTAAACGACCATCCTCCATCACTTGTAAGAGAATGTTGAATACATCGGGATGGGCTTTCTCAATCTCATCCAAGAGAATTATGGAATAAGGCTTCCGGCGTACACGTTCGGTTAGCTGACCACCTTCTTCATAACCAACGTATCCTGGCGGTGAGCCGATTAGTCTAGTGACGGCGAATTTCTCCATGTACTCACTCATATCAAAGCGAATAATCGCATCTTCGTCACCAAATACGGTTTCGGCTAGGGCTCTAGCCAGTTCTGTCTTACCGACGCCAGTGGGTCCGAGGAATAAGAATGAGGCGATAGGGCGACGGGGATCTTTCAAGCCTACACGCGAACGTCTTACTGATGCAGCAACAAGTCGCACGGCCTCTTCTTGCCCGACGACTCTGGCATGTAATTTGTCTTCCAAATGCAGTAGATTGGACTTTTCTTCTTTGTTTAGCTCGGTAACCGGGACGCCGGTCATACGCGCAATCACTTCGGTGACGTCAGCAACTAGGACTTCCGGTGTGCCTGTGCCTCGCTGGCGGGCCAGCTCGGCCTCTAGTGGTTGCATATTCTCTTTGATTTGCTCCACTTTGACTTTGATCTCGGCGGATTCTTTGTGCTGTCCGGAGCGTGTCAGCGCCTCCCGTTCAGATTCTAACCGATGTAATTCTGACTTTAGTGTTCTTAGCTCTTCTGGTTCGCTAGTGAACTTTAGCCTCACTCGGCTCGCAGCTTCGTCGATGACGTCGATAGCTTTGTCTGGCATGAATCTGTCTTTCACATACCTGTCGGCTAACCGGGCTGCAGACACTAGTGCCTCAGGAGTGATTTTTAAACGGTGGTGAGCTTCGTAGCGCTCGCGGATTCCTTCGAGAATTTGGATAGTTTGATCCACATTAGGCTCATTTACGAGCACCGGCTGGAAGCGTCTTTCTAATGCGGCATCTTTCTCGATGTATTTCTGATACTCGCTCAAAGTGGTAGCGCCGATCACTTGAATTTCTCCGCGGGCTAAAGCTGGCTTCAGCATATTCGCAAGGTCCATTTCGCCCTCGCGGGCACCTGAACCGACAATGGTGTGTAACTCATCAATGAACAAGATAATGTCGCGTTCGCTGACTTCTAATTCTTTAATCAAGTTCTTGGTGCGCTCTTCAAATTCTCCCCGGAACTTTGAGCCTGCCAGCAACATCCCTAAGTCGAGAGCTTTTACCTTCTTATCTTTAAGTACGTCTGGCACTTGTCCTGACACAATCTTCTGGGCTAAACCTTCGGCAATGGCTGTTTTACCTACTCCTGGCTCTCCGATTAATACAGGATTATTCTTCTTACGGCGAGACAGGATTTCAATCACGCGGATAATTTCGTCAGAGCGACCTACCACTGGGTCAATTTTGTCCTGGCGGGCCATTTCGGTA
>CAYXSB010000052.1:0-6413 GCA_964466865.1 uncultured Candidatus Saccharibacteria bacterium | reverse complement strand
TTGGACCCCCGATATACAGCATAAATTCATCACGACGATCAGTACTGATCTCGATGGGTGGTAGTACACGACCCAGTTTAATTCTGTCCTTATCTCCCTCTAGCGGATTGGCCAAAGCATGTAGAACTACACGCTCAGCTTGAGCCACTACTGTTTCCGGTTCCGTCGGCAACTGCACCACTTCGGCTTCTGCTTTATGCTCAACGTCAGCCAAGTTGCTGTGACCTCCTTGTGACTCATGTCGTTGTAATATCTGCTCCAACAACGCAATTGCTACCTGCACATCACCACCTAAAGTAACATCTGGGAAATCGTAAGTTAAATCTCGAAGCTCTGCGAGTAAGGACTCTAGGACTGCACGTACAGGATTAATCACCTGTGTATGGTAGGCTTCTAAACGCTGTGCGTTTGTCGCAATGTTCGCACCCAAATTGTAATCCGTTATATCTGTAGAATTAAGCAGCCCCCAAAGTCTATGAATATCAACAAACAAATCGTGACTATAAGCAAGTCTTTCTCTTCGCGCGCCATTGAGCTGCGTCTGTAACTCCAAACGACGGGCATCACTTTCAGCGTATTCCAAATTTTCATGCGCAGTTAACTCCGCATGAGCACTGCGTGTTAGATTATCTACATAGCTGCGACGATTGGCGGTTAATCTCAAAGTGATATTGTTTATTTGATCTAGTGGATTGCGGCCTTCAAGCCTTTCTACAGCTAATTCGCGAGTTACCTGCTGAACAACATCTAGATCGCGCACCGGTAAGGGCAAAGCCGCTGTAGCCGTTCGCACTTCAAGTCCAATCTGCGCTTCAATCATTTGCCTCGTCATATTGCGAATACGACTATCAATATTAAGATTCTCATTTTCTCCAGCATATCTACCAGAATGATGATGCTTAATTATTGAAACCATCTTGTCTATACCTGTATCCAGTTCAGCCACAACATGGTAAGTCTGAGGATCCAACGTCTGGATCATTTTCTCTACGTTACTCCCGTAGGCCGCATCGAATGCGGCTGCTATCACAATTACAGCTTTGATTACTTCATCACGATCCGGATGCTCC
Organism: uncultured Candidatus Saccharibacteria bacterium; assembly: GCA_964466865.1. Classification (GTDB taxonomy): domain Bacteria; phylum Patescibacteriota; class Dojkabacteria; order J137; family JAEUSD01; genus CAYXSB01. Next base: position 5,343 of record CAYXSB010000052.1, on the reverse strand, counting down.
GGCATAGACTGAAAACTATCAAAAGTTAGCAGGCTTACTAAGTGGTCTATCTGCTGGCGGAACTTAGTAATATCTTCTGGAGAATGAATCCCGGCTTCAATCGTCGAGGCCAGCAAACCAAGCTTAGGAACGTCGTTCCTGAGTAAATTCTTAGTTTTTCTGTCGAGTATAAATTCCTGTAATCCTCCCATGGGGCCGTGCAAAAATAACAGCTGTATTCATATTAGAGGAACGTTAACGTGAGTTCAAATTAGCTAGGAGTTTTGCACGCAGTTTGGGCATCAAGCAGCGTTTGCTTGAGATCAGATCCGTAACTAGGAGCATGGTAGCCATTCTCGACAAATGCAACATGTGCGGAAAAGTCATCAGCAGTAACAGCATTCACCTTTGAGCAGTCTGGAGTTACGCCATTACCAAACACAGTAATGAAATACTGCGAGATCTCATTCTCGAATGGAACAATCAAATGCCAGTGCAACAAATTACCTTCGTGGTTTCCGACCTGCGCGTGTAAAGTTAAGATCTGGGCATATTCGCTTTGATCCAGCTTGCCATCACTGCAGGCATTTCCGGCGTAGTTGAAATAAACAGTCAGACTATCTTGCTCCGGCAAATAGCCAACGATACCGTTGATCACACTCAGTTCACTGTTGTATGTGCCAGCAGCAACCTGTGCGCACAAGCTAGTCCCAGGTAACGGGTAGCCGTATTTGGTATTAAAGTCAGCGATCAGCCCGGCAGCTTCTGACAGTGTGACCACGGGATTTGTCTGAGGCGTGGTCGTAGGTTGGGGATTGTTGGTAGCTGGCGTTTGCGTGACTGGAGTAGATACCGTAGTTGCTGGTTTGGTTTCTGTCTTGGGAGCAGGAGAATTATGCTGCTGAAACAACACAGAAATAATTAGTAACGCTACGACAATGGCTCCAGCGACTAAGATTCTAAGCCTAGTTCTGTTGCCAGTGCGCATATATAGAGTTTTGTTAGTCTTGCTCATAATCGGGAAACCCACAGTGGCGCAATTATATCCCATTTTGTACAATGTGCTATTGAAATTACTGCCGCATGCGTTTCGAAGAACTAGCAGAGACTTTGCTACATAATCATAATCAACCACTCGCTCGCTCGCAGTGGCCTCAAGAGATCTTACTTCCCACCAAATCTAACCCTAGCTTATTCGGCGGCGGCACTAGCATATTCTGGGAAAAGGTCAGCCAGCTGCGCAAATATACCGACGTCAGTGCCGATAAATTTCCCAAAGAACATAGTGGCTCCACTGGCTGGGAATACGAGTTCGTCGTGGCCTGCGTCGATGACAGCATTTATTTCTCCGATCCTTACACCTCTCGCAATTACGAACAAGTAAGCTCTGGCCACAGCTTACAAATTGATATGTCGTTCGATCAAGTCAAACAGATTGTCACAGATAAAGTGCTGCTGGATCAGAAGCAAGTTGGCGTGAATGTATACATGGGCAGAGAAAATATCGATAAGCGTAATGACAAGATCAAACGTGGGGTAATGCCAGTGGGATTTGTGTGTCACATTCATTCACATCCGCAGATTATGTCTCCGAACTTGGACAAAGCTATCTACACTTTCTTTTCACCACAGGATATCGAATCGCTGCTGACTAAGGAGCTCAATTGTTTGGGGTTGGTTAGCGATAGATTATGGTTGGCGTGTCGGACTAAAGATAGCACCATGCCCACTCACCGCGACTTACATTCGGTAACTACTGCAGAAGCGTTGACTCCCGGAGATTTGGTAAACATCGCATCTGACATCATGAGTCGATATGAAATCGTACTTTACGTGTCGCCATTCGGCGGCAAACTGGAAAGAGTTAATTAATAGCTTGCGCTAGAATACAGTGACAAAAGCGACTTCCCCCTGCTAGTATCCATCGACCATTAGAAAGAAAGGAGAATTCTATGGTCATAAAGTTTCTCTTAAGGGTTATCGGAGCGGTGAGAAAGGATAAATGCGAGGATGAGGAACTGTGCTGCTGCAATTGTCCACTGTGCGAGCGCGGTGAACATTGCCGAGATGGTACAGATAACAAGCCTTGCTACCTTCCCCGATAGATAACTCCCAATCGCTTGGAGTCTTGGCTTGCCAAGACTCCAACGAGACATTATCGTGTGTTATGTATAATTCCTATGGACTTCTCAATAGACATGAATTTATGTCTAGCCGTAACTTTTCAACTAAGCTTCCTACACTCACAAAACGTAGGCTTAACCTGCTTGAAGAAACCAAAGTTATAAGCATTTTTAACAAGATTGAAATACTAGAAATATATAATTGTAACCGGTTGCTTACAGAGCAGGAAATATCCCAAGATAAGAGCGATATGAAAAACGACCTGGCCAAGCTATATAAAGCTCTTGGTTTGTTTTATTTTCTATCAGACAAAAAGAGCCGCTTTACTAATCAGTTTTTTGACTTCTTTATAATCTGCGCCAATGAAGCTACATATGAATACATGAAGAAGTTTGAGTATGATATTAATGACTACGAGTTAGGGCTAATGTACGGTTATCATCCAAAATCTATACTTGCATTTAATCACCTAATTTCCAGACAAGACGGGCTCATAAACAAAAGTTCCCATATGTATTTCAACAGCAAAGTTTTTTCAGTGGACTTTCTAGAAGAGGAAGATTTATACCACCGTCAGATCTGGGAGCAACTTCGTAAGCTTTCTCCAAAGATAATTGCTGAAGCTGAGGACTATTTTGCAGAGAAACAGTCTAAACAGAAGAGCACGTAAACAAAATCAGCCTCCGTTGCCGGAGGCTGATTCTAATTCTGCAGTAATTATTTCGCCGCTTCCGGCTCCAGCAACTGTCTCATGATTCCCATCGGGACCTGATCATAATGGCTGAATTCCATGTTTGGATTTGCCTTACCACTAGTCAAATTGCGCAAGTCACTTACGTAACCGAACAATTCTGCTAACGGAGCCAAAGCCACAATTTCTTTATTCTTACCACGCTGAATCATGCCCTTCGGAATTCCACGCTTGCTGGACAAATATCCAGTTACCGCTCCCACGAATTCGTCAGGAGTAGTCACAGTTACTTTCATCACTGGCTCCAACAATACAGGATTACATTTCTTCATGGCTTCCTTGAAACCCATGGCCGCAGCTAGACGGAATGTGTCAGCCTTGGAGTCCACTTCGTGGTACGAGCCATCAGTAACGCGGGCACGAATGTCCACAACTGGGTAACCACCCAAAGGACCTGCTGGCAACGCATCTTGAATACCCTTATCAATAGGAGGGATGAATTCCTTCGGAATTGCACCACCCTTGATATCGTTTACAAACTCATAACCTGCACCACGCTCACGTGGCTCCAGCTCGAAGGAAATATCAGCGTACTGACCAGAACCTCCGGTTTGCTTCTTCAGCAATTCACGGTGCTTGCCGGTAGTAGTGATAGTTTCGCGATAAGCTACTTGAGGCTTACCCACGCTCACTTCAATCTTATACTCGCGGAATAGTCTGTCGCGCATGATGTCCAAGTGCAACTCACCCATTCCGGAAATAATTGTCTGACCAGTTTCTTCATCAGTCTTAACTTTGAATGTCGGATCTTCGGCAGTCAGTTTGCCCAACGCAGTAGACATCTTTTCCTGGTCGGACTTAGTCTTTGGCTCGATGGCCAAAGATACCACCGGCTCCGGGAAGTTGATGCTCTCCAAAATAATTGGCTTGTTCTCATCGCAGATAGTATGACCAGTGCGAGAATTCTTGATTCCGACGATAGCGGCAATGTCTCCAGCGTGCACTTCCGTAATATCCTCACGGTGATTTGCATGCATCATTAGGATACGACCTACGCGCTCACGCTCACCATTCACGCTGTTATATGTATAAGTGCCCGCGGTCAGCTTTCCAGAGTACACGCGGAAGAATGCTAGTGAACCCACGTTTGGATCCATGGCAATCTTGAATACCAATCCGCAGAATGGCTCATTTACGTTCAGCTTGCGACTGGCAAATTCATCATTCTTAGGATTAATTCCAGGAACTTCACCCACCAATACTTTTTCTTCTTCACTACCAGCCTCTGTGTAAGCGAATGTTTTCTCTTCAGGAGATGGTAAATACAGACATACAGAATCCAGCATTTTCTGCACACCACGATTACGCAGTGAGGCTCCGGCTAATACCGGGAACAATTTATTGGAAACTACACCCTTGCGGATGGCTGCGATCAATTCAACTTCGCTGATATCTTCACCAGCCAAGAATTTCTCGGCAATGTCATCATCGACATCGGCTACTTTCTCGATCATTTCTTCACGGAATTGTTTGGCTTTCTCCATCAGTTCAGCTGGAATTTCAATTTCATCTAGCTCACGACCTTCTTCATCTTTGTGCATGTAACCCTTCATCTTTACCAAGTCGACTACACCATTGAAGTCGTGTTCAGAACCAATAGGAATCTGAATGGCTACAGCGCTATCGCTCAATTCATCTTTGATAGTTTGATATGACATGTAGAAATCGCCACCAATGCCGTCGAGCTTATTCACAAAGCACAAACGTGGTACGCGATATTTTTCAGCCTGGAACCAGACTTTGGATGATTGCGGCTGTACGCCTTCTTTACCATCGAACAACACCACAGCACCATCGAGTACGCGTAATGAACGCTCTACCTCAGCCGTGAAATCGATATGTCCTGGAGTATCAATAATGTTGAAACGATAGACTTGATCATTTACTTCCCAGAAGGCAGTAGTAGCAGCGGAAGTGATAGTGATACCACGCTCACGCTCTTGCTCCATGAAGTCCATTTCGGCAGCGCCTTCATGTACTTCACCAGTCTTGTGCTTACGTCCGGTAAAGAACAGCACGCGCTCAGTGGTAGTAGTTTTACCTGCATCAATATGGGCAATAATACCAATGTTGCGATAGAACTTCTCGTCCTTAACCGCACTGTAATCAAAAACTTTACCTGCCATATAAGTTTAATAATAATTCAAAATGCAAGTACAAATGACCTTGCTTAGCGTCGAGATTATACACGAAAGACCTTCAAAATTGAAAGGCTTATTCTGACTGCGTATCAGAAGCATTTTGCGGTTCAAATTTGCGGAATTATTGGTATAATCCACTTGTTTGAGATTTGTGTTTTGGTATTTGTAATTTCTGCGCAGCAGCTTGGCCCTATCGTCTAACGGTTCAGGACATTACCTTCTCAAGGTAGTAATCAGAGTTCGATTCTCTGTGGGGTCAGTTATTTTTCCAATATCGTCATCGCCAGAGCGACGCAGTGTTTACAGAAGATTTGATGATCTTTGGGATTACCAGCGCAATGCCATTTT
>CAYXSB010000051.1:4928-6455 GCA_964466865.1 uncultured Candidatus Saccharibacteria bacterium | reverse complement strand
TAATAATTTTGCTGCCGTTTCGCGATAGCGAGTTCGACAAGTTTCTCCGCCGGAATGTGTGGGGTGAAGTGTTGATCTGCGGCGTACTGCTAGCGGGTTTTTTGCTGCCGGCCAGACCACTGTCTTCGGCAACAGCTAGCCAGCGAGCATTAGACTTCAATGCCTTGAACGTGAGTACTAGTTTGAATACGAATCAGCCATTCAGCTTTAGCAGTGAGGCTTATACCATCGGCGACTGGGTGACATCATTAAATCTGAATCCAAACATCAGCTTTTACGTAGGAAAGTCGGTGGATGTTACCGGGTTTGTGTTCACGCCGGATGGACTGGATAAAAACTACTATTTGATTTCGCGATTTGTAATTACCTGCTGCGCAGTAGACGCCAGACCGGTAGGGATCCCGGTGAAGTCTGATATGCAGGGTTTGCAGCAAGATGATTGGGTCGAAGTGAAAGGCAAATTCGACAGTGCCACTATTTCCGGCAAGCAGCAAGTAATTATTGTGCCTGATTCCACCGCCAAGGTGGCGGTTCCAGCAAATCCATACATTTACTAATGACTAAATTAAAATTTCTAAAATTCCCTGAAGATACATTTACCAGAATTGCCTGGTTGTTTATCTTGGTGCTGATTGCGTTGGTCGTAGTGTTTGCCTTGCTGAATACTGATTCAGTATTGAAAGTGTTGAATGTGCAGTTAATTGGTGGCGAAGCTAATTCTGAGATTGAGAATCAAAAACTGACAGTACGATTTAATCGACCGTTGGCCAAAGATAGCGTGACCAATGCCGTGACGATTACCCCCACTACAAAGTACACTATTTCCTGGCAAGGAAATGACCTAGTGGTGCACTTTAATCAGAATCTATTGTCAGACACTAACTACAAGTTTACGATCAACGCTGCAGTTCAGGATGTGTACCATTCTGATCTAGCTGGTGGATTTACCACGCAGTTCCATACCAAGCCGGAGAAACTATTTTATCTGGAGAATAATCCGGTCGGACAAGCCAGCCGCATCATGAGCGCCAATCCTGATCTCACCAACGTCCAAGATATGTACAACGCTGAGAACATTGCTAAGTTTGCTGTCAGCAAGCAGTACTTGGCCGTAGTCATTGCTTACACCGACAAAGCCCAAAACGATCTAATTCTGAAAAACTTTCAAACCGGGGAAATTCGCACTATTACTTTCAAAGAGCAGCGCGTGAACAAGGTGGTGTTCTCACCGTCGCAATCGCAAATGGCGGTGATTGTACAAAACTTTCAGCAAGTTCAAGGCGTGCTGATCCCGGAAGCTGGCAGTCACATCCGCATTTACGATCTGGACTCGCTTCAGTACACCGAATTAAATCCGCAGAACTCTGCCACTGAGGTTGGCGATATTTTGTACGATCCGACTGGTCAAACTCTGCTGTACAAGACTACAGAATCCGACTACTTTATTGCTGATCTGGGAAATCCCAGCAATCTAGTGATCTTAAGTAAGCATCTTACTTCTACGGGGTTTGATCGTCAGGCAGACAA
>CAYXSB010000051.1:0-4918 GCA_964466865.1 uncultured Candidatus Saccharibacteria bacterium | reverse complement strand
TATGTTTGTGGACTTTGACCCGCTGAATACTTACAGCAGTCTGCCCTACTTCAGCCTATATAATTCTGACAAGAGCACTACTCGGCTTACTGGCTATAGCGACTACGCAGTTGATCCGCAGTTTCTTAACAATAGTCAGCAAATTGTATTTGCCAAGAAATTTAAAGATGTAGAAGGGACCAAAGGCTTATTTCAAATTATGTTGGGTGATTACGCCGGAAATTCTGTAATGCTGTATACCGACCCTACTCATAGCGTGGAATTACCCAAACCTAGTTTTGACGATCGATACATTGTGGTCGAACGTTACAACCAGGAGGATATGCTGAACTATACTGACCAGCGCGACTTTCAATTTCAGACTAAGCCATCAGTAGCGACTTTATTGGTAATCGATCAATCGACGGGAGCCCTCGCTGATCAGTCAATTCGCGGTATAGATGCCGTATGGCAACCGTAATGATATACTATCCAAATATTTAACTATCTGATTATGCAAAAAAGAGTTATCCCCACTTTGGCTTTGATTGCTGTGTCCGCTTTGGTTTTGGTTGGCTGCAATGCAGCGACGCCAACTACTACTCCCACGACTACACCAACCACTACGCCTACCACGACACCAACTACTACACCCACGACGACGCCGACTACTACCCCAAATCCGGCAGCTTACAACATCACAATGAATGACTATAGCTTTTTCCCGGACGAAATTGACGCTGCTCCAGGTACCACAATTACCATTAATCTCACCAACAACGGTGTAAATGCACATACGTTTAATATTGATTCTTTGAGTGTGGCCTCTGGCACAATTAGCAGTGGCGCTACTAAGACAATCACCGTAACTATACCTGCGACATCCGCAAGTCAAACTTATCAATTCTACTGTGCACAGCCAGGTCATAAAGATCTAGGTATGACGGGCACACTAGTAGTATCTGCCAGCTAAACCCATGGCATTGAATATCCCTCAAGCAATTGAACAGCCCGCCGGAGGCGGGCTGTTGCCAGAAATATTAGTTCGGGCCGAAGCTCAGCTAGCCGAATATGTATCTGAGTTTGAGGCTACTAATATAGTTGATCCAGAGACTTTCGCCCTAGCTGTGGCACAAATGCAGGCAGAATTTGATCTGTACAATTCTATTAAAAGAGATGAGTTGCTTCCTGACTCTGGTTTGGCAGAATTTAGTCCGGCGGTGAGGCAGGTTATTACCCAGTTATTTGCTGCTCTGAAGGCTCAGTTGAGTGTGTTACATTCAGCTATGGCTGAGCAGCCAGCTCTACTTCAATCTGCGATGGAGAATCCTAAGCAGGCTTTAGCTATGTGGTTACTAATTGTAGATGTCGCCAATTTGGCGGCCCGAGCATTGTTGCCGGAATTGGAGCAGGATTTTTGGCAGATATCAGATCAATGGCTTTTGGCAATGCACAAAGAGTTTAAGTTTGAGCCAGGATTAGCACTTGATGGTCAAAAGCAAGCTTTACCCCTGCCAGTAGTAATCGATTGGGAAGCCTTAGCGCGCGGTGATAATTATTTCCGACCATATTGGAGGGCTTTAAGTCATCGCGATTTTGAGTATATCGACGACACGAACGCGGTAGATTTTCAAATAGAGTCTGGAGCCGTGATTGCTATAACTGCGGGAGAGATTGTACTGCGGGAATTAGATAGTGACGAGGGCGGTGCTAACAAGGAAAACATAAATAAAGATAATAAGATCTTCGTAAAAGCTGCCGATGGCACGGTTTATGCGTATCGGCATTTGGCTAAACTACCGTTAGGACATCCTCTGCGTGATCTAACGCAAGTGCAGGCAGGGCAAAGTCTAGGACCAACCGCCATGACAGGGTTAACCACAGAAAACCATTTACATTTTGGGGTGTATCACACAGTCGCAAACGGTAAACTCATTAGTATTCCTGTACAAATCGTGGCTCTACCCGCCAATTCTTCTGATTCTACTATATCCTGATATATACTAAATCTATTGTATAGATAGAGAATTTAACATATAATATATGTAATATTGGCATTGCAGTAACCCACGAAAGGGGCTCTGTATGCAAGAAGGAATAGTTGTTAATTCACTGCTCGGTACCCTGTATAGTCAGGCGGATTTGAACAGACTTATTACGCAATGGGCGTTATCTCCTAAAGAGGTCCTGTGCATGGAGATGCTGCATAATGGCAGCTTCCAGAGTGGTAAGTTCTGTGTCGACCCTGATTGGATCAGCTCGTTTCTGTCAAACAGACGAAACCGTGGGGAGATTAACGAGTTTCTCAAACTGGTGCCTGGTATGTTGGCGGAGCTGCAAAAGAATGAAAGCACACTACGCCGGTACTTACTTGGATATCGGGTGCGAATGGAATCGCACCTACCTGGGAAATTCGTGGTCAACCTTGACCAACTGGGAATCGTGGTGAACTAACAGTACGAAGAAAGGGAAGCTAACTACTTCCCTTTTTGCTTGATTTTATTCTCCTGAGTTCGCATTACCTGCTTCTGGAAACGGGTTTCCTCGTCCAGTTGAGAGTCTGCGACATTCTCCTCTATCTTATGCATGTCGAATTCGAAGTTGATACCCAAGTCTTTCACCATATTCTGAATCAGGCCGCTTGTGCCGTCTGAAGTTGGACCATCGCCACCGCCGAAGAGTTTTAATAGCAAGCCATATCGGTTGGCGATAAATCCAGAGACTATCAGCAGTGCGCCCAATAGAATGTACCCTGCTCCACTATCGAACAGACCAGTGTTTGGCAAGCAGTTAGCTGCCAATGGCGTGTTTAATATGAACGTCAGTGTGTTGTTACTTGTAGACGATGTGTCGTACTGTAAGGTAGCCGTGTTAGTTAAGCCGCTGGCCAGATTAGCTGTAACTTGAGCGGCAGTGAGATTGAGTCTATAGCTGTAAGTGACGCTAGCTCCAGCGGCAAGATCAGCATTTACGGTCCATAGCAGGTAGGTGCCGTTGCGTGTAGCTGCAGGACTGATGTTGGTCACAGCTGTAGTACTATTGGCGTCAATTCCGCTTGGCAGGTCATCACGGACGAAATCTACATGTCCAGCGGCTTGTCCTACATTGCTGACAGTAACGGTGTAATCGATCGTGGCAGTGTTGTCAGTAGAACATGCGGCAGCAGCTGTCTTCACCATCGTAAACGCTGGCTGTTGCGGCTGAGCGGTGTTAACCACCAATTGCTGAGTACACGCGACTGGGGTGGTGATAGCGCTAGGCACTGTACCGTCATTCAACATTCTCACTTGATACGTACCGTTCGTAACGCCTGTGGCTGTCCACTGGAAAGCATAGGTGCAAGTGCCGGCGGCGGCGTTGTATGTGGATGTAGTTGGAGCCACGATGGTCGGGGCACCGACTGGAGTATTACCAGTGTTCAAGACTGCGAGGGCAATGTTTGCGTTCAACCCTGCACAAGTGAATGTGCCGGTATACACCATAGTCTGCCCTGCAGGGATATCGGTAGTCCCAGGAGGGCTGGTACGTACTAAGGATACGCATTGTACTGTGGTACCCGAAGAGCTACTTGATGATGAACTTGAGCTAGAACTACTGCTGCTAGATGACGAACTACTACTTGAGCTGGAAGAACTGGAGCTACTTGAACCTGACGAACTAGAACTGGAAGAACTTGTGCTGCCAGAGTTACAAATTGCCGTAGCTGCATTCTGAGCGATTTGAGTCTTCCCCGGAGTTGAAACTTCATTACCGCTGCTATCTACAATGTCTAATTGGTAAGATCCGCAGCTGTTCTGTGGGATACAAGCTGACGCACCCATATTTTGGGGATTGCTGAGACAAACTCCATTTGATAACGGAGTATCGCAGTGATATTGCACCACGCTGAAACCACGTGCCGGATCAGCATAACAACAGTTACCAGTACAAATAGTTTGTCCGGTAGCTGGGCCACACTTACCAGCTGAACAAGTACCAGAACAACAAGTAGCATTTCCGGAACAGCTACCGCCATCGTTAGTACAGGCGGCACCGCTGGATGAACTAGAAGCGCCTGAACATGCAGCTACTGTAGTAGTACATGGCCCCCAGCTAGCAGTACCGTTGCTGCCAGCGTTACACACTCTACCTTGACCCGCTGCACAACCGCTACAAGTGGTATTACCAGCGTTGGCTATAGGTGCGCTACAAGTGGGTGTTGGTCCAGTATTAATGCCGTTACACTGACAAGACGTGGAGCCGCTACCCAAGCTACTACAGTAACAAGTATTTACGTTAGGGGCGGTGCCATACTGCACAGCAGTTCCAAAGGATTTACCGATACAAGCGGCATTACCAGTTTGACATGTGGTGGCAGGATTATTCCCGCCGGATGAACTACTGGAGCTAGAGCTGCTAGAACTAGATGAGCTGGACGACGACGACGATGTACATGCAGTAGCTGTACAATTACCGTTATGACTTAAGGTACATAGTCCGTTTGATCCACGATTACATGTCCAGCAGTCGGTCACACCGCAAAGCTGACTGAGGTTTAGTACAGAGCCACCGCTCTGACCGCTACAGTGAGAATTGGAGCCAGCTCCACAACTATTGTTGCCACCGCTGGATGAGCTGCTGCTAGAGCTGGATGAACTAGAACTGCTGGAACTTGATGACGAGCTAGAGCTACTGCTGGATGACGAACTGCCGCACGCGCTACCGCTTCCTAAGCCCAGGCTAGAACAACTAATTGAGTTTCTATAACAACTTCCGTCAGAACATAAATGATGATCTGACTGGGTGCAGGCATTAAAACACGCACTACTGTTAACAGGCGCCTGACTATTCTGTAGGTTAATACTGATAATCACAGCTGCAACTATCAGCACCAGAGTGGCAATTATCAATCCTACAATAATTATTTTACGGCGATTCTCTGTTTTCATGTGTTAGGGAG
>CAYXSB010000050.1:0-6503 GCA_964466865.1 uncultured Candidatus Saccharibacteria bacterium | reverse complement strand
GGTAACTAGCTGCCCCAGCTGAGGACTGATGGCGCTAATGTCTGACTGTAAGTTCGCTTGGTCGATCACTATCCAGTCAACGTTGTATTTCTCCCAGGCTGTTGCAATTTGAATGGAATTTCCGGCGCTGATCGCATCCACCAAGTTCACATAAGCTTGGTGAGTAGCGAGATTAGCAAAAGTTATGAGAGGCTGGGGCAGAGCGTAATTATCCAGAGGTAAGCTTGTTGTCGAATATTCCAAAGATGTGGGATCCTGTTGCTGGTTTTCAGTTACGTACAATATGTTTCCCGATGTCTGGTTAATGCGGAAGTAGTCGTAAAGTTGGAAGAAACTTTCTGGCAACGCAGCTTGCGAATTAGCAGGGTAGAGATGGTTTTGATAGGCCGGGATGCAGATTAAGACCACGTAGAATAAAACTGTAATCGTAGTTACCAATGCTGGCAGCCATAGCACCCTGGTTACTTTGCGCAGCTCCACACTGATCAGCCAATTCACTGTTCTGCCTATGAGCAAGGCTACGGCGATCGCAACTACCAGTGTGAGAATTTGCTTAATGACGGCCACTCCGGTCCAAGTGATTACTCCTACTGTAATTCCAGTGTTTACGATGAGCAGTGCGGGGATGCAGACCAAAGCGGCGATAGCCAGAAGTCTGCTCAAGCCGGGGCGCGTAATTAAGGCCCAAATCGAGGCGATAATGGCTACCGCAAACGGCAATAGCACCATGATCATTATCGCGGGACTTTGCCAGTAGCTTACCCAGTCGGTTTGGAATTGATTCAAAACCGATAGTTGACTAATGCTACCAGTATTAATTAATTGGAGTAGCACGGGTAAATGTTGACTAACAGTGATGTCGCTGGGGACTTGTAGTCCAGAACCGCTAAGCATTGCGTAGATAGTCGGTACAATCCAAGTTAGGTTGATCACAATTGACAGCAGACTGAGCACCATCCATCTGCCTACCCAATCACGATGTGTACGCAGCATAAACCCAAACGCGATAGGAATTAGAACCGTGGCAAACCCTAATATTGGATTAGTGCCAATTTCTAAACTGAGTATGCTCACCAACACAAATGACCACAGCCACAGCTGGCGGCCGGATTGCATATATAGATATACGCATAGTAGTAACCACGGCAAAAATGCCAAGGCTGTAATTAGACTAAGGTCTAAAGTGTAAATAGCTTGAATGAAGAATACGCTACCGGTATAGGCAGCGGCGGCGGCAAACGCGCTGATATCTATAGAATTCGTATGCCGCCGCTGCCACAACCATTGTCGGCAGAGCCAGAAGCAGCCGAGGCTGCCTACTAGCATCAGGATTCCGATATAAGCGTATCTGACGGCACTAAGAGGTAGGACTAGCTTTAATCCTAAGCTAATAATTTCTCCAGGTAGCTTGTAGAAATTGCCCGCGGCAATCTCGCGATTAGCTACAGTGACGAGATCACTTTGTCCACTGACTGCTGGGATCAATTCTGGGTAAGCCAATTTATCGCTGATAAGCCAGTGTCCTGGTTGTAGATTGGCAACGAAGAAGCTAGCGCTGATGAGAACTATTGTGACCAGTGCAACTAGCGTGAATATGATCAACCGCTTGTGTTTGCCTTTGATATCCAAGTGAAATTGATAAGTAATGAATTGTACCAGATGGTAGCGGCAAAGGCATGGAGGCTGTCCTAGTATTGTGTGTGCAGGTCTCTTATAATTCTGTAGTTTTTACACGCTTTCAATGTTATCTAGCATCTCCAGGGTAATTGCCAACATTGCTCCAATATTAGTAGTCGTTATCTTCAGCAAATTGACTAGCGTCGAGCAACTCGGCGAGCTGAACTATTTTATCGCTTTGATTACACTGTTAGGCGTGTTTAGCGATTTCGGGATTCCTGAGGCAATTCAGACATTTCTCCCCAAGCAGAAAAAAGACGATCGCTTGATTATGCCGTACTTAGTGATGGAGTTTGGGTTAGTGGCGGTGACGGCGCTGGTGATTTATTTGTTGGACACGACGACCAACGGTCAAATTAGCCATGGCCAGTTGACGATGCTGATCATTCTGACGTTGGCCTCCGCCGCGAACACTGTGATTATTGTATTCAACGGTCTGCTAAAACGAGTGCGCTTGGGAGCTTACTATTTGGGGATGGCTGTGTTGCTAATGGCTGCAACTTTCGGACTGTATTTCTTTGGCGGATTACAGCCAGTGGATGCGTTTCTCTGGGGGAGATTGATTTCTTGGATTGTATTTCTGATTGTGCCGTTGGTAGATCTGTATGTGACCGGGCACTTGAAATGGAAATGGACGTTGCCATTTGAGCAGTTGCGATTTACGTTCAATAATTTTCTGGTGCGGGCATTCTACACTTTAACTTTCCAGTGGGATTCGCTGTTGGTTAGTTTCGTCAGCGGCGCTTACGTGACGGGATATTTTCGGACTGTGGCTGTGGTGGCCAATGCGCCGTTGATGCTGGTGACATTTATCAGTACGAAATGGCTGCCTGAATACAGCGCGCTGGTACACGCCAAGCGGTTTCGCGAAGTTTCGCGCAGCTACCGGCGTACCACCTCTACCATCTTCGTAATTGGCCTAATCTTGTCTGCGCTAAGTATTCCTCTGGCCAATCTAGGCTTGAGGATCTTATTTACTCAGGAAATTGCGGATGCTGGATCTGGATATTTCATTCTGCTATTTGTGGCTTGCATGATGTACGTGCTCGCGATTCCGGCTCTGACAGTGATGCAGGCAATGACGCGAGCGTTTGCTTTGGCCGTAGTTTCGGCGATTCAAGCCGGATTATTCGTAGTCTTATCTACTTTGCTGTATCCAATTTATGGATTGGTAATCGTGCCGACTTTGCTAATTGGAGTTAACTTACTATTTGCCTTGGCTGTAATTGTTTACGTGCATTATTCTTTGTCCAAAGCCATCGTGGCAGGTTCTGGTAATTTGACCAGGTAGAAGTTGGGATTGCGGAATACCAGTACTCCACCATGTGCAGTCAGATAGTTAACTGCGGTTGGCGTGTGTAAGATCGGGTAGTCATTGTCCACGATGTACGAGTAAATATTGTCTACCCAATAGCGATATCCACCTTTCACAGATTCTTCCATACGCGATGTGTACAAGTAACACAGGTCCTGTTTCCCAGTAATTTCTTTAATGCTCAGCAACGCTTGGTAGCTAGCGTCAGTTGGCTGTTCATTGAAGTTCTCAATTGCTTTGCGAGACGGGGGAATCATGTACTGCGCAGAAGCCGTATCTCTGCCGGTAATCCCGGCGATGATTACTTGGGTGTAAGGATCAGAGACCACTAGGCATTTGTCTGGGTAAGTTTGCAGGTAAGTGATGACTGCCTGATCTTGAGGAACGATAGCGTTAGCTACTCCAGTGTCTTGCAGATAGAATCGTTCGTACTGCTTGTATTGGATAAAGAAGTTTCCGGCAAACGTGATTAGCAGCAAGGTGGCTATTGCGTATTTGTAAGCTTGATTCCACTTTAGCGCTTGCAGCCACAGTACGATCAGCATGCTGCCAAATATGCCGAAACCCATCATAAACTTATTGGCATAGGTAGGAGCCAGGAAATATACGGTGAGATTGATACTGATAGTAACCAATGCCAACCATACCCAGCTGGACTTTGCTTTATGAAAGATGAAATAAGTTAAGGCGATAAGCAACACGATAGAACCAAACCCCAGAATTCCGGCTACAAACAAAGTATTGTCTGGGCTATACAAATTAGTGACGGCCCCAATAGTCTGCACGTCCGCAGCCTGAAAATTCTTCTCAATACTAAATCCCGCCAGGTTAATCACCAGACTGAACACAGGAGCCATGATCAAAAATATCATCACTGGCCAATTAGGTAAGTGATGACGTTCTTTGGCCAAATAATCATCGATCAGAATAACTTTGATCAGCAGAATCACGGCCAGGAATGTGCCCATAATGAAATGGGTGAGTGCCAATAATACAATTCCGGCCATCAAACTCCGCATGCTGTGTTTGGCTGTTAGCAAATGCAAGAACAGCATCAACGCTAAAGTCTGAGGGATAAAGAAGGAGAATTCATAAGCTCCATTTACAAACACTAGCAGCGCTAACGCGGTACCGATAGCAGCCCAGAATGGAGTAACGGCAGCTTTGCGCATCAATCGATAAACCAACCCGCTCATGATTGCCGCAAACACCATATCCAGTTCAAACACTAAGTGTGGGAAATTGCTACCGACTAACGAAGTAATGGTGCTGAGAATGCTGTGATAAATCGTGGTGTAGCCTTGCTGCAAGAATAGGTTGGAGCAAGCACCAGGTAGAATGCACAGTTTCCCGGCCTGCATCGCCAGCACTACGGTGTTATGTTGCAGGTAGTCTAATGCCAATATTGAATCCGTGGGTCGCAAAGTTGCCACCATGAATACGCTGAAAGCTATTGCGATTAGCCCAATCAACCCGCTGGCCAAACTGACTTGGTTCAGTTCGGGCTCGGGAAGCTTCCAAATGGCGTAAGCCGCAAGTCCGTTCCAGGCGACGATTGTCAGAATTGCTAGCACTCCCATCCAATTCCCGGCGCTGCCGATGACCAGTCCGCCAATCAGAGACAGCAGATACAAGGCTGGGTAATACAAAAATGTCAGCGCGGCGGCAGTGCCGATATAGTGCTTCTTCCAAATTATGCGGCTGACTAAGCTGGGGAACGTAAATGCCACTAAAATCACATATGCGGGAATTACAAAGTCATTGGCTATAGCCTGGCTACCGCCAAATAGCAATGCAGCTATGATGTACACCAGAGGTAACGCTTGAATTATGGTTAATATTGGTCTGAGTTTCATTGATTGCAATTGATGTGCATACTTATTCTAAACCGCATGATTGGTGAATAGGGAATATTGATGAGAATTGTGCGGTCTTGGTTAAACGTATCGTAACTTGCAGTTTGGTTATCGGTGATGTCGATGGTACAGCCGGCATCCACTAGACGAATTCCCTGGCTAATGAGGTATGTTTGCTGGGGGATGGCGGAATAATTTACCTGCAGAGTATATGTACGGTAACTATTGGCTGGGTAATTTAGCTCAATATCGAAATCTAACTTCAAATGCGTAGCGTCAATCCGACTAAAAGTTAAATTGCGCTTTCCTTGATCGCTAGTAGTGGTTTGTCCATATTCTCGATTGAGGTTGCCGAAGTCAATGCCGGTCAACAGTGAAGAGTTAGAAGTCTGATCGCTGAATGGATTGATGGTATGAGTACCTTGAATAGATACTAAGTGGTCGTTAGTTTGGGTTAATTCTAAATAACGATTGTTGGCAAGATCGACATAAGGGTTTTTGCCATTCTCATGCAGGCTGAAGTCCGAGAAGTTAACCGCACGATAGGCGCTGATCAATGTCAAAATTGCAATTACGAGTACGAGACTCGCTAGTAAGACTTGGTTTCCGGCTTTGGTCAGCATCGATTTATTTTAACAAGTTGGACTTGAAATTACCTGCATAGAACTCTGGATCCTTGTTGTACACAAGTTGAAAGTATTGATCAAACTGGCGGGTGTCGCCAAAGTAGTCATGGGCGTTGGCGGATGCGCGTGAAGACAAAGTCGTGTAATTCTCGCTATTAAAACTGGCGATAGCTTTGTCTAGGGTTGTAGTCAGGCTGTAAAGATTTTGACGGGTGAATACAAATTCGCTCAATCCCAGATTCTTGGCAACTTCACGATTGCTGGGAGCGTCGGACAGTACAGTAATATTTCCCAAAGCTGCGGCCTCGACTACACCTAAAGATAAACCTTCATTGATAGATGCATTGATGTAAATGGCTGACTTATTAAGCAGGTCAAATAGCTCTGCACGTGTGAAAAAGTGTGGGACCACTTCCACATTCGCAGGAATCTCGTCAACATCGGAAATAAGACTGTTGCCTTCTCCGGCATACACGAATCTCCAATCGGGATGTTTGGTCGCCAATCTAATAAAAGCGTGGGCAACAATATCTGGGTCCTTTACAGGGATCCACTTGGTGGCAAAGACTACGACTTTCTCTTTGCCAGCCTTACTCAGACTATCGATTTCCTTACTGGAGAATGAGTTATAAATTACCTGTACCTTGCTAGGGTTGAGGCCGAACTTTTGAGTTACAAATTCTTTGTTGGATTCGGATACGCACACCACTTGATCTGCTCCTTTAATTACTAAGCGAAACAAGGTATGGTCCAGCAAGTTCCCCAGGTGATTAAACAAAGTGAAATGAAAGTAACTGGAGAATGTGGTGTGTGATACCAGTAGATATTTGCGACGCATTAATTTGCACACTAAGGCTGCGATTACGCTACTGGTTAAGTGACGATCGTGAATGAGTACGGCTGCTTCTGGGTTTAAGCGTAAGTATTTGTAAATCAATACAGCAAAGCGTAAGCCGAAAACGGGGTAAGAGCCATCAAGATCGGAAGAGCACACGTCGAACTCCAGTCACCGCTCATTATCTCGTATGC
>CAYXSB010000049.1:0-6536 GCA_964466865.1 uncultured Candidatus Saccharibacteria bacterium | reverse complement strand
ACTCGAACCCACGACCTCGCGCTCCCAAAGCGCGCGTTCTAGCCAACTGAACTACACTCCGATACGTTTGCGGGCAATTCTACCATATAAACCCATAAAAAGGAGCCCCGCAAAGCAGGACTCCACTTACTTAAACGCGCAACATCGCCAGAGAGGACTGCAACCCGGCCGCGTAACCTGGCTGGACAATAACGTAAATGCGCCTTCTATGTCTTACCAGCGAAATACTTTTGTCCAACGCGAGTGTTTCGAATTCTACCCGCAGACCTCGATTAGCGTCTTGCAGAGACACGCCGTAAGTTCGGCAGTTCTTCCTAACCTGATCAACTATCAACTTGGCATCCAGAGGTTTACAGCTGTACCCACTGTTACCAAATGCGTACTGAATGATAGCGTCGCGGATTAGAACCTCCAGTGTGCTGTGTGGTGCCGAGATATGTTTAGATATGCGGTTCGAAAGGTAACTGCGCTCGTCGATTACGGGAAACTCCCATGAGTTCGATATGAGGCTGGTGTTACCGTTAGGTCCCATGACCTGAATCCTAGCAATTTTTTTAAACATGACCCCTCACTCACTATTGAGCCGCAATATATTTACGGCAGCGCCGGTAAATTTAGCACAACTATATTGAAAAACAAGTATTATATTGTGAGAATTCATCAATATGTCCAAAAAAGTATTAGTTATCCTGGGTCATCCAGACAAAGACAGTTATTGTAGTGCATTGGCAGAAGCCTACATCAAAGGGGCAGAGGCGGGTGGAGCAGAGGTACGCTACATTCGTATCGGTGATCTAAACTTCGATCCGATTCTGCATTATGGATACAAAGTAATTCAGGAGCTGGAGCCAGATCTGATAATGTTTCAGCAATCTATAAAATGGGCTGAGCATGTGGTGTTTGTATATCCCACGTGGTGGGGTACGCAGCCAGCGCTGCTAAAAGGACTAATAGACAGAACTTTTCTGCCTAGCTTCGCGTTTCATTATCGCAAGCACTTACCACTTCAAAAGAAGCTGTTGGCTGGACGTTCGGCGCATTTGATATACACGATGGACACTTTCCCATGGTACTATCATTTGGTGTACCGTGACGTGGGGTTTATAGCGCTCGGTAAGACAGTGCTCGGCTACTCGGGATTTCGACCGGTACGCAGAACTGTGATTGGCTCGTTATTGTTTAGTAATCAGGATGAGCGGACTCGATGGTTGGCCAAGGTGTGGGAAGAAGGACGCAGATTAGTTTAGAGTTTTATAATTATGGAAATTGTAATTCTGGCAGTTGTTAGTGTGGTGTTATTTCTGCTGATTTTCTGGGGCTACATTACGTTAGCCAAGCAACAAAAAACTAAAAATGATGCGGCTGACCGCAAGCGTTACTTCTCACTAGAAGTTGCCAATGGTTTATACAAAGAAGAAAAGTATGACCTAGCCGTGATTGAAGCGTATAAGTCTCTGGAAATCGCTTTGAAAAAGAAATTCCCAAATGTGCAGACAGAGAAAGGCACTTCGTTTGAACTGATCAGTTACGCCGAGAAAAAAGGTTATCTTAGTCGGGCGTTAGTCGATAAAGCTCACTATGCCCGTATGCAACGCAATCAAGTGGTTCACGATCGCGGTCAAATTTCTTCGCAGGCTGCGGTGCAAGTACTAATTAATGTCCGAGACGTAATTGCTGGCTTAGGCCTGTAGTTGCCCGCGTAGCTCAAAATCAGTATCGTATGTTATGCCCAAAGCCCTTCATATACATCTGAAAAGATTAATTTTTCTCCTGGGAATTATATTACTCGTAGCTTATGTTGTAATTCTTAGCAGTAGTATTGGCAACGCAGCTTTACGTGAAAAACTTAACCCCGCGGATCTAGCGCGCGTTGGTGGTAAGTTCGCGCAGATCGATGATGCCCAAATCTACTACGAATATCACCGCAGCCCTATGCAACCGCCTAAAGCCACAGTACTCCTGCTGCATGGGTTTGGTGTCAACTTGCGCACTTGGGATAATCAAATCGGTTATCTACAAACAAATTATGATGTCTTGGCGGTGGATATGTTGGGTTTTGGATTAAGCCAAGATATAGGTAGTTCTGTACTGGGCAATAATGCCCAAGTCACGATGCTGGGTAAGCTATTGGACCAGCTGGCTATTTCTAAAGTGTATGTGATCGGACACTCGCTGGGAGGTGCCGTAGCTCAGACTATGGCGCTGGACATGCCACAAAAAGTCCAAGGGTTAGTCCTGATTGATTCGCTGGACTTGTCCGGAATGACGAACTACCAGACATTGGGATGGTTAAACAACCCGTTGCTAGCGCAAATCCCTGTAAATCTATTATTAAACCAAGCCAATCTCAAAGTTGTAATGCAGCAAGGATATGGCGATCCGACCAAAGTTACGGACGATGAAGTTCAGAATAATTACTTGCCGTACACTCTGAAAAATAGCGTACGTAATCTAATAGCGCAATTATTCGCCCCCAGCACTAATCGTATCGTAGAAACAGGCCTGATAACTCAACCAGCATTGATAATCCGTGGCGAGAAAGATGCCGTGATCAGTAAACAAAGCACAGATAACCTAAAGCTAGGTTTACCCCACAACGAATATGTAGAAATTGCTGAAGCTGGACACGGACCTCAGCAAGAAGCACCCGTGGTAACTAATGAGATAATAGGAGATTGGTTAGCGAGACAGACTAAATAGAAACGAAAGGACCCGCTTATCGCGGGTCCAACTTTCAAGTGGATTAGAAACAGTCAGGGTAGCGGTGCGTCAAATGTGACTTTTTCGCCGACAACCTGCGCGATCAGGACAACGGGCTTGTTACTACCCATCCAGATTTTCACCCGGATTCCTTCACAACGCGGCTTCGCCTCGACATTGGTGTAGCCTCTGTTACTTAAGAGGGCTAACACCATGTTCGCAGGTGACTTCTGCTGAGCGGTTGTCGTCTGCACTGGTACTAAAGCTGACATTTTAAAAAGATCCTTTCTATCCAACTGTGAAATACAGATATATTATAAAGGAAAGAGGATATATTGTCTATATCAATAAAACCGTTCATTTCCTTAAGATAAAGGTCGCAGGCCTATATTATAGGGTAATTTTCTGCTTTCTGTAGTAACTCAGCGCATCGCTCTACCCACTCAGGCTTTCCGGTACCTGCGGCGACCATTTCCTGGTAAATATCTAGACGGTTTCTAATTTCAGCGGTAGCAGCAGCAATTATAGCTTTATCGTCGATAATGCCAGCTTTAGTCATGTTGATGCCCATGTCTGTAGGCGAAAGGTAAGCATGCATGAAATTGTCTGGAGCTACGATGCGAGCAATAATTTTTGCTAGTACCGGAAAGGCATCGACATCGCGGTTGTAATTCACTGCTTGCTCACCGCTGTCACTGTGGTAAAAGGTATCAATGACGTTATAGTCTCCAATGTCAGCTGTGGCTGCCTCGTAAGCCAGATTAACTGGGTGTTCCAGAGGTAGATTCCATATGGGGAAAGTTTCGTACTTGGCATACCCGGAATCTATTCCCCGAAACTTATCCAGATATATTTGTCCCAAGCATGTAGACATCTTGCCGCAATCAGATCCCAAGCCGGTAACCACGATCAGGTGTTCAGGTAGTGACATATATTCGTCTTTACCAAATCCGTTGGGGCCGACGATTTCGTCGACATCGTGTGGATAGTTGAGAATCTTATATCTCAGAAAAGTATCAAAGCCCTTGGTGTTAAGTTCCGTAATCAAAATGTCGGTCGCCGGTTCATGATCGTACAGGTTGACGGCGATCACTGGCTTGGGCAATCCAGCGTCAGCAATTGCTTGCAAACCCTTCCACAGGGACTGAGAGTAATCTTCGCCGACTTTCCACACCCGACCTGCTTGTACATCAGGCGAGCTGATGCAGAAAATAATGCCAAACTCGGCGTGGAAGTTCTGTAAAGTTTTGATCTTGGACTGTGGATCGAAGCCGGGTAGTACGCGACTGGCATGCTCGTCATTCAAAAACTTGCCGCCGATCTCAAAGTATAATTTCCCATTGGGAAACTTAGATAAACGTTCTTTGATCTTTTCTGTTTGCAGGGAGATATATTTTTCACCGTCGAAAG
Source organism: uncultured Candidatus Saccharibacteria bacterium (assembly GCA_964466865.1). Classification (GTDB taxonomy): domain Bacteria; phylum Patescibacteriota; class Dojkabacteria; order J137; family JAEUSD01; genus CAYXSB01. The sequence goes on along the minus strand of CAYXSB010000049.1, from coordinate 2,426 downwards.
CTAGCATGTGCAATAGTTAAATGTTGTAACCAGTATAACGCAACTTATTTAAAGTGTAATTCCCTTGACTTACATGACTATAAGCTACTATGCTGATATTAGTGAACATAACCTAATGCCCAGAGCCTTGAACCTTATCCAAAATTCTTTCGCTGTCCTTGCCTTGTTCGCGATCATTAGCGTGTCAGTAATTACCACGCTGGCTCTGTCGCCGACGCTAATTAATAGTAAGCCACAGATTCAAGGCGTAAACACTCAGAATCCACAAATACTTTCAAACTTCATTCCCTTAGAAATTAACGACGCTAATGATCCTGCTACGGACTATACCTCGCAACTGGTACAGCTAACTCAGAGTCAATATCAATATACTGCGACTTTGGCGGCGCACGACAAAGGCATGTTCAGCTACAAGCTTGTGACTATCAAGAATAGTAACACTGCACCTGTGGTCGTGAAGTTCAGTTCGTCGGTATCGCGTACTTTGGCCGAGAGCCTGAACGTGACGATTGTTGCTGGCGATACTTACCGCTTGCACGATGTAAATCGCGGCGATGGGCGGGTAGTGGATGTCAGCGTCCCAGCTAACGCGAGCATAGATGTGACCGTACTATACGAGCTGGTGCAGGGTGTGTCTTTCCAATTCCCGGTTAGCTTTGCAATTGCCTACTAGTGGAGGGCTTACTGATTGATAACGGCAGCAAAGTGATTGTAGAGTTATTAGTCTTGTTCAAGGCTGTGGGAGCAAATATGATGGTTATGCCGGTATCCAAATTCTCCTCAACTACCGATTACAACTTTGTAGTCATGAGCGGCTCCAGCCAGAACTCAGTGCAGCATCACAGCCAAACTGTATATGCTCAAGAACTAGAATTCCTAAAAACTACGAAATTGCCTGTACTAGGCGTCTGCTTGGGTTTAGAACTAGTGGCAGAAGCTTTTGGCGGCCAGGTGAGAAAGCAGCCACGGAAAGTTGAAGGCATGTTTACATTGCAAGTCACCGATAAAGATGGATTATTTGACGCAGATGGCGAAATTGTAGTCTTCGAATCCCATCGCTGGGCAGTAAGTGACCCTGGACCTCAGCTGACAACTCTAGCCGTATCAGAACACGGCGTAGAGGCCGTAAAACATGTGTCCAAGCCAATATACGGTGTACAGTTTCACCCAGAGCTTTCTGGAGAAATCGGAGCTGCAGTTGTCCGCAACTTTCTAAATTCCGCTACCGCGTAATACTAAACACCCACAGCGCCACAATGGCGAATATTGCTGAGGCCCACCAGAAGCGTTGGACCATCTTAGTTTCTGGCCAGCCAATCGCCTCAAAGTAATGATGAATAGGCGCGATTCTAAAGATCTTGCGCTTCAGAAACTTGATAGCCAAAACTTGAATAGCGCTAGAGAAAGCCTCAAACCAATATACCAAACCAACTATCAGCAGAATGTCCATGGTATTGGTGACCAAGGCAAACAGGAACATGGCAAATCCAATTGGATAAGTGCCAGTGCCACCCATAAATACGCGAGCTGGGTTAATGTTGAAGTAATAATAGACTACGCAACTTCCGATAATTAACGCAGCAAATGGGATTACGGCAGGACTGTTGCCGAGAATGGCTAAGGCCAAGAATGCCAGCATAGTAATGATGTACTGACCGACAGCTAAGCCGTCAGCGCCATCGGTAATTTCAATGCCGTATATTCCGAAGGTGATGGCTCCGGCCCCTAGAATAATAGTCACAGCGTTGAATGGAATGCTAAACAATCCGAACATGCTCACGGAGCTCACGCCCAGATAATTCTGGGCTAGGACCACAGTCAACAAACACAGCAAGTACAGAACTAATAACTTCCCTATTCTCCAGCCAAAACTAGCCTCGATCAATTTAAATCTCTCAGTTAATTTGCGAGCGTACACCAACATCCCATCTGCCAATCCATACAGTGTGAACAATGCCCAGCCAATTAGAAATACGTCACGGATAGGTGTCTGAGGGAGAATTACTAACACTAGCAAGAATACAGTCACGGAAATCATCAAGCCGCCCAGTGTCGGCGTACCAGCCTTGTGGCCGTGAATCTTCATAAACTCTTCGTTCATGCGATTGGACATAAGCTTCGTCTTGATCACGATATCCATGCGGTAAAGCAGATTTATCAATAGCGGCGCCCAGATGGCGGTAGTGATGATGGCGAGCAGCGTATAACCGGTAATTGTGTTGAGCATTTATGCAAAGCTGATAAATATACTCTGATAATTTAGCACTGGATAAGCCTAGAAAGCAAAACACCTCACTTGTGTGAGGTGTTTATTAGGAACTTAAGTTCGCGGTAGACGCTTAAGGCGTTGATCCCGCTCGGGCGGTATGCCCGGCTGGGTCAGCGTATTGTTGGTGAAGTCTTCTTCCAGAAGCTCGCGCTTCTTG
>CAYXSB010000048.1:0-6550 GCA_964466865.1 uncultured Candidatus Saccharibacteria bacterium | reverse complement strand
CTTCGCTGGGATTAGTTACTACCTGGCGACCACCCTGGATCCATTTGATGAAGTGCAAATTGCGCAATTGGTTCACTCACAGAAAATCACCGTTACACCCGAGTTCGAGCAGGTCATTGCAGACTTGATGAGTAAAGGCTTGATCACTGAGTTCCTGGATCTTCGCAACGTGACTTTGGTGGCGTCGACTGTACTGCTGTCAGTACTCACCGGGTTTATGTTCTTTCACATCGTGATTGATAAGTTATTCTTCCGAAAATTTTACGAACACCCTTCAATGGCAGTAGCCTTGCGCCGTGGAGTATTCGTATGTTTGGGTTTAATTAGCGCGTTCATTTATAAGCTATATGCCGCAGAGTGGTACCTGACCGCACTGACGTTGGGGTTGTTGCTGATCGTGGAGCTGGTAATTGGCAGACTGATGCCAGTGCAGCACGCCGAAGTTGAAGAGCTGGAAGCAGAACTGATTACTCGCCAGCCCAGCGATGCTGACACTGAAGTTAAGCCTAAACGTGAATTCAAACTGCCAAATATCCGCCAGTGGCCAGGCAAGTTCCGGGCCCGGGTGATGCAGCAAGTAGAGCAGACCGATGAGGTTCCGACACCTGAAGCCACGAATCTTTTAGAATATAATTTAACTAACGAAACCAATGAAGATGATGCAGAATCTGATTAAATTAGAATACTTAGCGTTAGCGGTATTGTCCGTGTACCTATTTAGCTTAACTGGCTACCAGTGGTGGGTATTTCCCGCGTTAATACTGTTACCGGACTTAGGGATGGTCGGTTATCTCATAAATTCGCGTGTTGGTGCCGCTACCTATAATTCTACACACCACCTACTTACCGCTGTGATTTTGTTTCTTGTTGGCACACTTATATTTTCCCCGCCGCTGCAGCTATTGGGTGCAATCGTGCTGGGACATTCAAATCTCGATCGGTTGTTGGGCTACGGATTGAAATATCCTGACAGTTTTCAGCATACTCACTTAGGCATGATCGGTCCGCAAGTAGACAAGGCTTAAGCCTGTGTTATCATTACTCGTGTTGAATATTCGCAGAAATCACAAGTCCTTCTGCATGATGTCCCGCTAGGGACACTACTTTCACGCCTACAATTTCCCGATTTTCTGCCATAATTACATAATCAAACTATGAACAAACACTATTACGTCACAACGCCAATTTTCTATCCGACAGGTCTGCCGCATATCGGTACGGCCTACAACGTGTTCATTGCAGACGCTTTGGCGCGTTACTACCGTCGTAAACTGGGTGGAGAGAATGTGCTATTTCTGACAGGCACGGACGAGCACGGCCAGAATATCGCCAAGAAAGCTGAAGAGGCAGGCAAAACCCCACAGCAATATGTGGACGAATATGCGGCTGAATTCAAACAGATTTGGCAAGACCTACACATTACTAACAACGACTACATTCAGACAACTGATCCGCAGCATGAAAAGTTTGCGGCAGAATTGATTCAGAAGTCTTACGACAACGGAGATATATATGAGTCTGAATACGAAGGCTGGTATTGTGAAAGCGACGAAGCTTTCATTGCGGAATCAGATCTAGTGGACGGCAAGTGTCCGAACCATCCCACCAAAACTCCAGTGTGGCTGAAAGAAAAGAATTATTTCTTCAAGCTCAGCAAATATCAGGATTGGCTGCTGGAGTATTACGATCAACACCCTGACTTCGTGCAGCCAAACAAATGGGCTGAATATGCCAAGGGTCTGATCAAAGCTGGATTGCAGGATATTTCGGTGACTCGTGCCAATGTGAAATGGGGCATCAAGGTCCCGTTCGATCCCGAGCAAACAATTTACGTATGGTATGACGCGCTACCAAACTATTTATCGTATCTGCACTTTCACAAACACGACGGCAACTACTTTGAGAAGTTTTGGCCGGTAGCCAATCATGTCGTCGGTAAGGACATTATCAAATTTCACGCCATCTTGTGGCCGGCAATGCTGAAGTCCGCTGGATACGAGCCGCCAGCGCATGTACTAACCCACGGGTTCTTTACCGTGAACGGGCAAAAAATCGGCAAGAGTAACAACAATGCTATCGACCCGCGTGAACTAGCTGCCAAGTATGGTCTGGATCCAGTTCGTTACGCATTACTATCCGAATTCTCGGTGGGAAATGATGGCGACTTCAGCGAAGAACGCTTGGTGGTCAAATATAATTCTGATCTGGCAAATAACTGGGGGAACTTACTCAATCGCGTAATTCACTTGGCAAATAACAAGGAAGTGAAGTTATCCTTGGATAAAGTTGCGCCGGCTTTTAAACCTGTAGTGGACGAACGTGTCACCAAGTATGAAGCACTATTTGAGAATTTTCAGCTGTTTGAAGCAATCCAAGAAGTGTCAGCACTCGTGGACTTTGGCAATAAATATATCGCCGATCACAAACCATGGGAGAAAGACCGCTCCGCGGAGAGTGTGAGCGAAATTCTGAATAATTTGGCATATCTGCTAAATGCGGTTAACGATTTGTATGCGCCGATTCTGCCGGATAGTGTAGAGCGCGCTCAAGAGGCATTAGCAAAACAAGAAACCATTATCTTATTCCCGAAGCTAGAACCAAATGGCTAATCTATTCTTCAACGAAGACTTTCTATTCGACTCGCATTGTCATTTGAACGACAAGCAGTTTGATGATGATCGTGAGGCTTGTGTCCAGCGCGCGCTGGATGCCGGCGTGGCTGTAACTATAGATGTAGGCGTGGACGTTGCGACTTCAGAGGCAGCAGTGGAGATGGCTACTAGGTTCCAGGGCAGCGTTTATGCGGCTGTAGGCATTGATCCTGATGCGTTGGTGCCGGGCAGCGACATCTATGCCAAAGACTTCGACATGCAGCTGCAAATGGATATTATCCGCCGATTAGTTTCTCAGAACCCAAGCCTAATCGTGGGGATCGGGGAAACGGGTATGGATGAATACAAAAGTAAAGCTGCTTTAGACCGCCAGGAGCTAACGTTGGCTCAGTACAATGAAATTCTCGATAATCAAGAAAAACTGTTCAGTATGCACCTCGGCCTCGGCGAGGAAACCGGACTACCCTTAACTATTCATTCCCGCGGCGCGGAGCAACGATGTATCGACTTGGTGAAGTCGTTTCCTAAAGCTAAAGGCGTATTTCATAGCTTCACTGGGACTTACGAGTTGGCGAAGCAAATCCTAGATGCCGGTTGGGGCTTGGGGATGAACGGGATTGTGACATTCAAGAACGCTAACGATTTACGCGAAATGTACCTGAAGGTCTTGGGTGAAGTAGCGCCTGACTGGACTGCGGGTGACTTCTACCGGCGTGGCGTGTACTTTGAGACTGACGCACCGTTCTTAGCGCCAGAAGGCAGACGTGGTCAGCGCAACGAGCCGGCATTTGTAGCGGATGTGTTTAAATACCTACTCGGCAACGTATAACCAAATTTTAAGTTGCTGACATATAGTAAAAGATAACTTTTATCTTCATCATATGCCAGAAGAGCAAAAGACTTCACCCTTAGCAATAATAGTCGCTGTAGTCGCAGTCGTGATTGTGATCGTCCTAGTGGTGGTGCTGTTGCAGAATCAGAATACTCCGACCACAACCACAACAAATACCTCCACTAATAACACGACCAATACCACCCCTGTGACTAATGCCAGCCAGACATTTACTATGGCAGAACAAAACGGGTCTGGACAGAGTGGCACGGTAACGCTTGAAGACGTAGGCACGCAAGTGAGAGTTACAATTACGCTGTCTAATCCCACAACTACAGCCGAGCCAGCACACATTCATACTGGCAGCTGTCCGACTCCCGGAGCTGTGGTATATCCGCTGCAAAATGTCGTAAACGGTACATCGGTGACGATGGTGGATACCACAATTGCCAACTTGAAGACTATGGTCCCGTTGGCGGTGAACGTCCACAAGTCAGCATCGGAGTCTAGCGTGTATTACTCTTGTGCGGACCTGTCGTTCTAGGCGGATTCCCAGTCGCAGTACATTAAGCTTTCGCGGTCTGCTTCCTGTCTGGGCAAGTATCGCCACAAATCTTCCGTGATGAACGGGATGAACGGATGGAATAGCTTCAGATAGCGTCGCAATGCGTAAAGTAGCACTGCTTGAGTTTCCGCTTTCTCCTCCGGATCAGGCTCAGAAATGATGGCTTTAGTTTCTTTATCTTTCTGGGTATACACATGCACCTTTGCTTCTTCGATATGGATATCGCAGAACGTGTGCCAGAATTCATTTAGCAATTCTTGAGCCGCAACTCCGATATTAAATCCATCAATCAATCTAGTCGTATTCGCGGACAATTCTTGAATATGTTGAATCACTTTTTTGTTGGATTCCAATTTCAAATCGTCTAGGGAAATATTCGCTGCGCGCTCGGAATCTACACCTTCCAGATTCATCATCACAAACTTGGAAGCATTCCACATTTTGTTTAAAAATCGGCGGTAACCTTCAATCTTTTCGTAATCGATACGGTAGTTAGCACCAGCTTTATTCCCTACGATATAAAATAAACGCAACGTGTCGGCGCCATTTTTATTGACGATGTCGTCCATATTTATTACGTTACCCTTAGACTTACTCATCTTGTGGCCGTCTGGAGCGTTGATAATGCCATGTAAGTAGACGTCGCGAAAAGGTAACTCTCCTGTAATGTATAGACCTAGCATAATCATGCGCGACACCCAAAACTCCAGAATGTCGAAACCTGTTTCCATCACGCTAGTCGGATAGAATGTATCCATCAGGTTTTCCGCAGTAAGCGTTGCTACTGGCCATTGGCCAGAACTGAACCAAGTGTCCAGTACGTCAGGATCTTGTTCCCAGCCTGCGCCAGGAGTTTCCAGCTGTACTTTTACCAATCCCATATCCATAGCGGTTTGGATGTCTTGCACTTCCTGCCCACCAATAGTCTGGCGAATATGACCTTCTTCATCCGTGATTTCCGCAATCTCGCCTTTGTACCACACCGGAATTCGATAGCCCCACCAGATCGAGCGAGAAATTGGCCAGTCGCGGAGATTCTCCAGCCAGAATTCCAGTTTCTTGCCCATGTTCTCTGGATGAATTCTTACTTCACCTGCCTTTACGGCTTCTAGTGCTGGTTGCTTTAATTTATCTACATCCAAGAACCATTGGCTGGACATGATTGGTTCGATGATGGTTTTGGTGCGGCTGCAGATCACTACATTCTGAGTGATCGGTTCGGATTTCTCCACTAAGTCCTGAGTCTTCAAATCGTCTACGATTTGGGTGCGAGCTTCATTGGTTTTCAAACCTTTGTATTTACCCACAGGACCAACCATCTTGGAGTCTTTCCAGATTACGTTCAAATAGCTGATTTCCCCAACAGCTTCGCGGGCTTTAATTACTTCTGCGGGCATGTGTTCAAAATCTTTACGATAATTCCACTCCTGCATCATGATGTAATCGTCGGTAGAGTGGGCTGGCGTTAATTTAACGGCCCCTGTTCCGAATTCTTTATCGACACGACCATTAGCAATGATGGGAATCTGGCGTCCAGTTAAAGGCAACTCTACGAAACGGCCGATTAACTTCAGATATCTGTCATCAGTGGGATCTACCACCACGGCAGTGTCACCCAACATCGTTTCTGGACGAGTGGTGGCTACAGTTACGAATTCTCCAGTTTGAGTTTTATTATCTTCTGCAAGCAATGGATATTTGATGTAGGTTAATTCTGCCTGACGCTCCAATCTTTCGGTATCAATGTCGGCCACCACGCTCTGCATGCCGGGCGACCAGTTCACAATGCGTACATCTTTGTACACCATGTTGTCACCGTACAGTTTCAAGAACGTACTCATTACCGTGGTATGTACTCGCGGATCGAGTGTGAATAAATCGCGATCAAAATCTGCAGACAAACCAATGCGCTGTTCGTCAGCGCGGGCAATTTTCATAATTCCCGTGAAATATTCATAGCAAGCGTTGTAAAACTCCTCACGGGTGAAGTCAGCTTTAGTCTTGCCCTGCGGCTTCAACACATCGCGCAGGAATATAGTTTCAGCTTCCTGAGCGGCATGATCTTTGCCGGGGAACAGTAGAGTTTTCTTGTTGTGCATGCGGGCATAACGGCCGAACACGTCTTGATAGGCGTAACCAGATACATTACCCAAGTGTGGGCGGGCGTACGCATTTGGCGGAGGATTGATGATCGCGAACGCTTCGCGCTTATCAGCTTTCATCTCTTCCGTCGTCTGCACGCGTTTCTCCGCCGGAGAATATTCCGGTTTGTAGAATTTATTATCTAGCCAGAAATCCAGAATTCGTGGTTCGGTTTCTAGCGGATTGTAAGGTCCTTGTGGTAGTTCCATATGTTAAGTATTAAGTATTATGTATTAGGTATCAAGTATTACAATGCAAAAAACCCTGGCCGACAATCCACGAATGGATTATCGGCCAGGGCTCTCAATTTTGGTTCATCCTACATAGCTTTAGCGACGTAGGAGAGCGGTACCACCTGCATTGTAAATTCCAAGCTTCAAACATACCAAATTACAAAAT
>CAYXSB010000047.1:0-6894 GCA_964466865.1 uncultured Candidatus Saccharibacteria bacterium | reverse complement strand
CAACATGACGGCAAACATTTTGTGATTTTCAAACGCCAGGCCGATACCAAAGAAGTCGAACTGCCCGTGCATCACTGTCTCATTCCTAAACTCGAGCTGCTGGAAACAACTGTGTTTGATATTTCCCAGCTGCCATTTGGAAAGTTGCATGAGGCAGAACTTCCAGCAGCTTCATTTCCGACTGCTGATGTATTGGTAGCCTGCTCTAAAGGCACTTACATCCGCGTACTTGCTGAAGACATCGGCAATGCCATGAATCCAGTCTTGCCGGCTATGTTGGTGGGCTTGCAGCGAACCAAGGTAGGCGAGATTTCCATTGCGCAAGCACTTGAGGTAGATGATTTAGGTAGTTTAATTGCGCCAGTAGCCACTTTATAATTCCTCCGAAAACAGTTTTTACCTTACCGTTGCCTACTATTTGTAATAGCGAGGTGATAATCACGATCAGAAATAATGGCCAGACTACCACAGTTGGAATAGTTTGCGTCGGGGCAGCGCCATTAAGCCGGTGTACATCGGTAGATGGCAATTGAGATGTCGTAATGCCCGCAACTTGCGGTGTGACATCTTCTACGACAGGGACGCATTGCGCCGATTCCTGGATAGTGGCCGGTGATGCTTGGTCCTGCAGAAATACGTTGCGCAGACCCGGCGACGGTTGCGCGGTTAACTTGAGATCCGCGGAATATTTGTTATCAGTCCATACTCGCATCCAGGCAAAGCTGTTGTCCGCAGCTGTATATTTAAACTCATCTGCTAACTGTCCTGTGGCACCGTATAAGCTGATATCGTCGCCGCCGTTATTCAAACTCACCCCAATGTCTGTAAGCACAAGGTATTGGCCAGGACTGATAATTAAATTCGTCAGTTTGTGGCTAGAACTTAAGTCCTTTATCGACCAATTTGTCAGATCTACCGCAACATTTCCCCAATTGTACAATTCTAGCCACTCCTGCTCTTGTTTACTCGCCTGCGGGCTGGGAAAGACTTCGCTGATCTGAACCGTAGGCGGCACCGAAGTTAACGCCTGATTCTTCTGGCCCGGAGTAACTGCCCAAGCTAGTGTCCAATGTCCAGTATCGTCCAGACTCCACGACTGTCCGGAGCGCGAATCGTCATAAGTCACTTTGTCGATCAGTAGCGATCCCGAGTACAAATCAATTTCATCATGACATACTGCTGGTTTCTGACAATTCTGTAGTTTAGACGTAGGTAACGTCGCTACTACATAGCCCTTGGCCGGGACTACCGCATCGACTGCAAAAGCTAGCATTTGCTCGCTAGCGTCGCGCAGCTCAGCTCCTTGCAGACTTACAGCATTGTCAGTAGGGTTGTAAATCTCTACCCACTCTTGACCGCTGTCATCGCCATCAGGATTGGGCATAAACTCATTGATTATGAGACGCGGCATGATTATCAAACTTGCGCTGTTTGCAGTGAAGTTTCCCTGATCCGTATGTACTGTGAGCTTCACCGGCTTCGCGGGGTAATAATCTATATTTGCCGGATTGGTTAATGCTTTATCATCCCACGTCGTCCATTGCACGGACTGCACTACCGCTGGACCGCTAGCCGAGTAACGAAAGTACAACTGGGTTTGATCAAGTCCGGCAAAGCCGTCTACCCAATTCACATTGTCAGTACTGAATTGAATACCGGTAATGTTTAGCGGCTGGGGATAGCATTGGGAAACATAGGCGACATTTTTGGCGTTCAAACTATTGGTGGTGGGATGCTTTAGCAGGTCTGCACACAACGGGCCTTTGCGCTCCCAGCTAATGCTGGGCGAAGCTGCAGGGTAATTTATGGAATCCTTGTAACCTTTGCCATCAGTCAAATCTAACGTTTTTCCAGAATTTGTCAGACTAATTCCCAGTTCGAGCACATTTGTGGCAGGACCAAATTCTTGGGTAAAGTCTGCCGCAGTTTTGGTCACAATGTAAAAACCTTGTGCTGGAATATTCACAGGACTAGGTGCAGAAACTAGTTTGCCATCCAGACTCCAGCCGCGCAAATCCACGTCTTGAGCGGAGTAATTGTATAGCTCCACCCATTCCGACTTATCGGACGTTGCCGCTGGGTCAGCCATCACTTCATTGATGATTACCTGCGCGTACGCAGCTCGTGGCAGCAGGAATGCAAATATGACAATACTGATGCCAAAAGCACCCAATAGATAGATTAATCGCATATCAGAAAGCTAATATGCCGTATGTTAGATCGGGGAGATTAAAGAATTCCTAACAGTGGTTTTGCACCAATGTTCGAGACAAATGCCAGTAACCAGTCTTGAACCCGTGATAACCCTGACAGCCGGCGTCGTTGCCTGGACAGTAGATAACGTTGTAAATAGCTCCGTATTGATCGATAGAAGTACATACCCAACCACTCTGAGCTGCATAGATAGGTGCACCGCTGATAGTATTCGCCAAGTCTACAGCAAAGTGATAGCTCGGAGCCTGGCCAGGCAGATTCTGTTGCGCCCAGAAACCGTTGGTATACCAGAAGCTTCCACGCTCAGGCCATTGCAGTTGTCCACTACCACCACACGGGCCAGCATAGCTGCCTACCGGACCGTTAGAAGTCGGCAAATAGGTACACGGATCCTGCCACTGGCTGTTTACTTGCAAATAGAAGTGTAAATGTTCACCAAACGCGTAACCAGTCGCCCCTTGATAACCAATAACAGTACCAGCAACTACGTATTGTCCAGCAATCGGGCTATACGAATTGAACAATTGCTGACGTAACTGATCACGCTGAGCTTGTTTTTGCAATTCCTCTTGAGATAATTGGCTTATGGAAGATTTGGTACCGTTGATACTGCTCTGCGCATTGTAAATCGCCATGTTGTAGCTATTCATCTGCGCTTTCAAATCAGACTGCTCTTTGTCCAACTGGGCATGTTGCTCATCTAGCATGGCTTTGCTGCGCTCCACGCTCATTTCTTTGTCCTCAAGATCTGCTTTGTCTTTTTCTAACTGCACCTTGGCATCAGACAACTGCTGCAATACTTTGTTGGTATCGTCCTGGATAATTTCATTGTACTGAGAATCCTTGAAGTAAGTGTTGGCGTTCTTGACTGTGAAGAAGTCTACACCTTGGCTGCCATGCATACGGTAGTCCATGTAGTTGCTTTGGATACGTGAATCACTTTCAGTCTGCAAGGTCACGATATTTACTTCGTTAGCCTGAATGTCAGTCTTCTTCTTGGCGATCTGAGTATTGAGGATCTGAATGTTTACAGATACTTCTTGAATTTGCAGATCTAATTGGGAGATATCTAGCTGTAATGACTGTACTTGCGCATTCAGCTTGCCCACTTGTCCAGAGTATTGACCGATGATGTTGTTTTGACTGTCAATCTTAGACTGTAGGTCTTGTTTGCTTTTACTGATATTCGCTAGATCTCGTTCAATCTGAGTTAATTGGTCTTCTAGGGAAGTTGCATGCACTGGAGTCACGGGTACCACCACCAAACTAACTACTAATAAGCAGGTGAAAAGCGCAATAGTTTTAGTTACGAATGGGCGTAAATGCATACAAGGTATATTCTACCATATTTGCTATTATCAGCCGGAAAGGCCTGTCAGCAAGTACTATTTAATATAACGGCGAATAGCCAAGAAGCTACTAAATGCACCCAATATGAATCCGAGCGCAATCTCAGCAAACATCAGAATTATCCATCCCCACCAATGAATCGAAGGCAACGGCAGAATTGAAATTCTCTCATGAATAAACAGAGCCAAGGCAGATGTGGGGTTGAGTACAAATACGGCGATGCCCACCGCTCCAATTATGAGCGAGGATATCAGGGCCCCCATGACGCCATAGAAGCCTCCTTCCAAGATGTACGGTGCGCGAATGTAAGCCAGACTTCCGCCGACTAGCTGCATCACACCGATTTCCTCCATACGATTGTAGGTGCGGAACTCTACAGTCATTAGGGTAAAGAAGAAAATGATGATAAATAGCATGGCTAATACCACTCCACCACCTACCCGTAATGCGGAGAATACTTGCCGCAGTTCGTCCAACGTCTGATCATCGATGCGCAACACAATCGGTGGATCGGCTGGATCGTACTTCATAGTGCCTAATTGTGAATCAATATCGTCGACAAGCGTTTGCCGCACAGTGTTTATATCATTTAAAGAATATAGCTGAATGTCCAAGCTGGAAGGTAATTTCTTCACCTGATATTCGGAAAGTAGCTGATACTCTATCGGTTTGGTAGCGGCAGTTTCCGCCAGGTACGTATCGTATGCCTGTTCCTCAGTTGTAAATCCGATCGAACGTACTTCTGATAGACCTTCCCACTTGGACTTTAAGGTGTCGATAGTTTTTTGCTCAGTGCCAACTGCAAAGAACACCAGCACATTGTCACGGGTTTCGATAAACTGAATATACAAATTGGATAGATAAGCTAAACCACCAAAGATTGTGGCCACAAAGAAAGCCAGAGCCATAACCGCAATCGAAGAGCCAGCTACCCAGCCGCTACGCTTAATTTGCTTTGCTGTATTTGTGACAATTCTATTTATCATTTGCCGGTAAGACTAAGTTTTACACGCTTCTTAGGCGTTTCTGGTTTATCAGATTTGGTTTCTGCTTTCGGTTTTTCTTCTACAACTTCAGACTGTCTGTCGACAGACACGGCCGATTTCTCCTGTTCAGATTCTGACTTCATTCCCATCTTTTTTTCTTCTGTGCCCACAAACTTACTTAATGCCTGAGCTACTAGCATCACTTCTTCAGGATCAATGATTAACGTGGCACTGAGTTTGTCAGGTCCAGCTTCAATCAAGTCATCTACATCATGATAGCCAGCTACCTGCAAGTCGGCAATTATCTCTGGGCGTAAGTTCAATACAGTGATGGGAGTGCGATTAGCATCTTTAGCAATTTGCTCTGCTTGCTTCTTGGTCACATCTTTAGGCGCAGCCATTGCTGCTTCCATAGACGCTTCTTTAAAGTCTTCCGTAGGAGGATCGGGAATTACATTTTTGCGTTTGAATAAGGCAATCTTAGATAGCAGTCCGTGTTTAGGTTCTGGCACCGGCACACTTTCATTCTGCTGAATTTGCACCTTAAACGGACCTTTCTTGGCCGCTTTCTTTTCTTCAGCCGCTGGCTGTTCTCCAGATTTATCGCGACGGGCATCCATGACTTCGTAACGACCTTTATTGTCATCACGTACGACCTGGCCTTTATCCATCTGAATTACGCGTTTGTTTAAGGAGTTCACAATGTCAGTGCCGTGAGTAGACATGATCACGGTCGTGCCCCAGTTATTAATCTTGGACAGAATCTGCACGATATCCCAAGCTGCGGCTGGGTCGAGGTTTCCCGTAGGCTCGTCAGCAATTAATACACGGGGATTATTGGCGACGGCACGTGCAATTGCAACACGCTGTTTCTCGCCTCCGGATAGTTGCGCCGGGAAAGCGTTTGAGCGATGAGTCAGACCCACAATGTCCAATACGTAAGGTACAGTTTCTTTAATTTCTTTGTCTGTGCGCCCAGCAGCTTCCATAGCGAAGGCTACATTTTCATAAGCATTTTTATCAGCAATTAGTTTGTAGTCCTGAAAAATTACACCGATTTGGCGGCGTAAACGGTATACGTTGCTGCGGGAAAGATTAGTAATATCATAGTCATCAAAGAAAATACGTCCAGAAGTAGGCGCTTCTTCACGAATCAGCAATCGGATCAAGGTCGTTTTACCTGAACCAGATGGACCGATTAAAAACACAAATTCCCCTTCTTCCACATTGAGATTTAACTCTCCGAGAATGAAGTCATTACCTGGATACAGCTTTTTTACTTGGTGGAAACTAATCAACAACTCAGAAAGCTAAAATAATGGGCAGACAAAGTATACAGAGCCTGAAATATATAAGCAACCTTTGGCCTAAGTCAGAGTCAAAAAAGGACTTATAGTGTTATAATCCAACATCGGAAACCTTGCAGGAGATGACCCATGCAATCAAATACTGATACGGCGTTTATCGAAGAAGAGTCCACGTTGACTCGACGCTATCTGATAGCTGCAGAGCAAAATCTGTGGCTGACCGCCACCCGTAAGTCGATGCGGTCTAATACAGGTGAAACTTCATTTCACAATACTGTATTGATCAGCCAGGGACACGAACATGCGCAGGAGATATTGCGCGTGGAATCCACAAGCGCCAGTGGACTAGACTCGCTTTCGGTCCGCGCTGCTATCATGAAAATGCAGGACCACCAGAACCTAGCTCCTTTGCTGCTGATGCGCGTGAATTCACAGCAGTTTACGGTATTCCCGGAGTCGTAACTAAGAGGCCGCCCAAAGGGCGGCCTCTTCTCTATTTTCTATAAGTTATAGTCCCAGTTGCTTACGCACTTCTGCGTCGACCATCTGGGGATTGGCCTGGCCTTTGCTCAGGCCCATAGTCTTGCCGACGAGAGATTTCAAGGCGTTGGGATTCTTGGCGACGTCCTCCACGATCTTGGGATTCTCGGCAATTACTTGCTTCACCAATTCCGTAATCTTGCCAGTATCGTTAACCTGCTCGTAGCCGTTTGCCTTGATAATATCAACTACTTTACCTCCATTATCGAACACTTCCTCTACTATTTTCTGAAAGATAGAACCTGAGATTCGATTAGCATCCATCATCACCAGCAAATAAAGTACTTCGGCAGGGGAGATCGGAGAATAGTCTTCACCTAAGCGTTTAAATGTTAAGCTGCGCTTTTCCATTAACCCAGAAATTGGGCCTGTCAGCATCTTTGCTGCATTCTTAGCGAACTTTTCCGCATCAGGCATTTGCAAATAGCTATCAAACCAATCGCCCTTGTCGCGATTCTCCACCAAGATCTCTGCCTGCTCTGCTTCTAGTCCATATT
>CAYXSB010000046.1:0-6908 GCA_964466865.1 uncultured Candidatus Saccharibacteria bacterium | reverse complement strand
GCGACCTATCAGACGTACTTCCCACTGTTTATTTCACCGCGTTAACTACCAGCGCTCTCCATCCGGAGAGCGCTAACTTTTGCGTCAAACAATATGGACCGGTCATACATGTGGCAAGTTGTGCTTCTAATTCCAGGTTGTTACAATCCCACATGTACATCCAGGACGCGCAACGATACCCTGCCGATTTTCACAAAGCGCAAATTTCTAAAATTGTGTCTTATCTCAGCGCCACTAATCCCGTCACTATCTTTGCTCCTTCTGGGTTTGGCAAAAGCAAACTGCTAAATTTTCTGGCCTTCAATACCAAATACCGTCCTCGTTATCGAAATATCCGAAATACAATATTTGCGTACATTGATGCCACCGAACTAGTTACAGAATTGCGAAATCAGTCCATCATTCAGGCATCCTCAACTCCCGGCCAGGCCGTACCCCAAACTAAGATTGTAGAAGATAAGTTCTTCAACGCCATCAAAGTATCTGTAGAACTAGCGCACATATCGCTAGTCGCGAACACACTTACTGAATTCTTGGACAAGCTATTCCGCCAAAGCCGATCCTTGCGCATTTTTGTGATTGTGGATGGAGCAGAGCAGTTGTTTGCCTCGGAATTTGATTTGTCACGGGACATGCTGAAGTTTATTCGAGATAAGTATCGCAATCGCTTGGACTATATATTTGCACTGTCCGATGCCAAATATTTAGACTCAGTTAACTATGAAAAGCTGGGGAATATTGCCAGCCTAGTTGGTCAGAAAATAGTTTTCCTACCTCTGGAACCAAGTGCGGCATCTGTGCATTTCACCATGTATATCGGCAGCCCTCTCGGCTACCATCTGTTCGCCAAGCGTAAACCAGGACTTACGGAATATCTGCACAAAGTTGACCAAGTTACAGGTGGCTACGCGCCGTATATTAAACAGTTTCTATTATACGGGGACAAAGATTTGCACAAATTTCAGCTTACGCAAGAATTCCAACTAGCGTCAGAAAGATTAACGCAATCGCTCACGCCAGCGCAGATAAAGATTATGGAGAATATTGCCCTAGACAAAGATTTCCAGCCAGATCCTGCATCCTTCAATCTCCTAGCTGAGTTGGGCATCATCAAAAAGGCGGGAAATAAACTGCATCTGTTCTCGCCAATTATGACCAGCTACCTGCAGTGGAAAGCTGGTAAAGCCTCTTCTTAATAATATCGATGGCTATATATAGCTAGAGCGCCCTGAAACAAAGCCTTTTCGGTCTTTTTTAGCTGGCCTATAGTATTGAAATTAGTGTGTTTTTAGTATATACTATGTATAGAACAAATTAAGTTCTATCAGTGCCCTCAAGGCCTGAAGATCATTTACAAATTACTGATTACAAACTCTTGATATTGTCGGGCAACTTGCTCATTAGTAGTGAGTAGCTTGTTCGACGATATCCGAAATTCAAATTTCTAAGGAGTTCAACATGACCGCGAATTCTCGCATCCAATCAATCTTTCGTCGTTTGTGCGACCTTCCGTTTGCCGCCGCAGATGCCCTCTCCGATTATCTGATGGATAACTGGGACAATTGTGTGACAGATGGGACGAAGAATGCAATTCGGCTTACTGCACATATTACCAAGATACTGGCATTTATCACGATTCTCGCTGCTGGCCTGTTCCTTATCGGGTTCAGTCTGGCGAATATATGGAAAGACTACACTGGCTGGGAGAATCCCGAAATGCTGACCGCAGAGGCGCATACGTTTGGTACTTTTTTCCTGCTTTTGGGATACGGCGTAATTTATGGAATCCTGCGCAGCGCATTCGAGAAGGAGTGGTTCAGCGCAGGGATGCGGTACCTCGCCATACCCTTTGTAGTCCTGTCCCTTACATTCTTGGGCGTAATGCTGATAAGCCAAGAGACAATCGATAAGCTCAATGCGCTAACAGTCGTCGTTTTGCTTGTCCTTGGCCTATGGCTGATCTTTTCTGCCATCCATCTGTACCTGTGGGTTCGGGAGGTGCTGCCTGAGTTCAAGATTCCAGAAACCCACATCGCGGTTAACCTGCCAATCAAATTCACCCGCCTCACGGCGGTAGAGTGGGAGGAGGTGATGAAGAATCGTGCTAGCCGCAACTAGCGTAATCAGTAATTTGAACGACAAATCCCGTACCACTCAGGTACGGGATTTTTTTGGTTCTACCAGCTCAGCCCTGTTCAGCTACAGAGTCGCTCTCAGTGATACGCACCAAGGAGAATCTATATTCGCTGAGACAGATCATGAGCTTAGCTAGACGCGGGCCTGAGTAATGTGCGTCAGGAGTAATGACAGTGAAATTCCCATCAGTATCCTGGGTGAAAATACGCTTGAGCATCTCGGGGTGATTGTCTGATGCTAGCTTCCCTTCCAGTGACTTCAGTGCATTGTCCAGTGCCCTTGCTGAATTTTGAGCGTCACCGACTCCGGTGTACTCGATCGCTATTTGTGACATGTAGTTGTCCTCCGTTTAGCGTTGAGGGGATTATATCACTAAGATTCAGGAGCGTAGCCAAGTAGCTCGTAGATTTTGGCGAACGCATCATCGTATTCGAACTCACCAAACTGAGCTGGATCATAGTAAACATCTCCAGGCTTAGCTTCACCCGTAGTAATGTCATGCAGCAGCTGCATGGTCTGGCGAACGTTTACATAAGGAGTCGCGTCCATATCGGTGTAGTCGATCCACACCCCGCGCTCGAGCTCGCTATCTGCCGGCAGCGTTACTTCAAATTCATTGTCACATTTAAACCCAGTAATAAAATCAGCGCATACCTGACCCGTAGTCGGGTGTTTCCACATTACCAATCCTAGCTGCTGCAACCAGCCACTAAAGTCCGCCATATAAAAATCCAGATCATCCATACCGACCTCCTCACGCGCTTCGCGGCTCATCGTCTCATCCCACAGCGCCTGGTAAAAACTAATAGCATAGTCGAGGTCTTTCACCTCTAGCCGTCCACCTAACAAGGTTAGCTGCTGATTTCGCTTGTGTTGAAACATTAACACTTTGAGATTACCACCAGCATCCACGTGATAGTGAACAAGACGCATAGCAGGACGAAACTGGAGAAATTCTTGAACTTTTTCAGAAGGAATATTCAGGCTCACCACTTATCATATCACGCCAAATGTTACGCTAGTAGCTATTGGGCGCAGTAAGTTTTGGACTGATAGTTGCGGGCGAATGCCTGGAAGTCTTTGATATCTAAATAACAATCGCCGCCTACAATATCCAAGCTGCAGTCAATGCCTTTCTTCTTGTAGTTGCTAGCAAACACCCCAAAGTCAGTTAGATCGATTGTTTTATCGCCATTGTAGTCGCCGACGCAGACTTTGGCCGTCGTGGTCGTAGCGGCTGAACTCGTAGACGTAGTTGTGCCACTGCTTGCTGGCGCACTGGGAGCAGCTGGTTTGGATACCACAGGCGCCGGTGTTGTGGGTGGCGCAGGCGGTGCTGGAGGTCCATCATTAGACAGCTGATAGATATGTACTTGGTATGAACTAAACGTATCTGATATTACCTTGCGACCACCATCAGTCGTCAGCGTCAGAGTCCGGGCCTGATACTGCTGTGAAGATACATTGAATGCATCATAAACCAGGATAGCAGTGCTAAATGTGGCTGATGCCGGCAATTTGAATTGAGCACTTACAGACGAGACTGTGTTATTTACTGCTATCAAATAAGTATTACCAGCTTCAGTCCCGTACTCATAAGTGATTGCCCCATTATTTACAGTTACATCCGAGCTGTTAAATGCACCGGTCCTGAATACAGTCTCTAGTGACGTTGCTTCCTTCATAACTCGGTTTACATTCGCTGTCAGCGTGGCACTAGCGCGATAATCTACCCAATAGGTAACTCCCGCCACCGGATGAATTAAAGGCATATACGTGAAATAACGCTCTTCACCATAGGTTGGATCGCGATCTCCACTGCCACCCCAATTGAATCCTTGCTCAACGGCCATGTATTTCTTATTGCCACCAATTCGAGCCAAATAGCTTAAACAATCAGTAACTGCGGTCAATGGATCAGTAAACTTATACTTACCCGCATCTTGAAACTCTGCCTGGTCGCGAACTGGATACTGGTCAAGCATAAACACATCTGCCGCATTGAAGTAATTGGCGTCACTAGTGCTGGCCACATACGAGCAGGTGCCGTTACCAAACACGATGGCTACAGGGTGACTGGGATCAGCAGCTTTAATTGCGTTGTAATCAGTGACTAGGCTGGCGCTGGTGATGCGAGGATTGGAGAATTCCGGTTCGTCATACAGCAGCCAACCGGCTACGGCGGCATTACCCTTGTAGGCATTCACGTAGGTAGTCAGTGCAGTTGTATCAGCATTAAAAGCCACTTGCGGGTCAATTTGCAGGTAAGCTTTAACACTATTTTGATGTAATTTACTCAGGTAATTATTTACATCTGTAGAGCTTGCATCGTAGTAGGCAACCATTAAGTTCTCACCTGAGGCATGCTGAGTATCAATCCGGCTCATATTCGAAGTACCTACGCCAGTCCACCATCCGATGTACATAGGATTTCCCGTTGACGCATTTAGTATTGGAGCTAATACCTGATAAGTCATAAATATCAACAAACAAGTAGCCAACCCCAACACGACTTTACCGGTAAGATTTAACTTTCTCATGGCTTGGAATTAATAAGTCTGCGGTGTCGTAGACGCTTAACAATTAACATACTAATCAATAGCAATACTCCCAGTATCAACACCGCGACCACAGCCAACGCCAACTGCACACCAACCGGAACAGCACTGCCAGTAGCTACAGGTGTACCTGGCTGACTCAAAGTCAGTGTGATTTGCGAATAGTCATTCGCTGCTAGTGCATTGGGGATTCCCAGCGTTGATGTCGGATCAATCGCGACGACAGTTTGGTCAGCAGCAGCGCTTAAGGTGAATGTAAATTTCACCAACGATGTATCTGCCACGTAAGCACCGTCGCCGATCTTGGCGATATCTACTGTAACTTTTCCAGTGGAATTATCGATGCTCTTGTTCGCTGCTAACACAGCGCTTTGCTCATCTATGCTCACACCTTGAAGTACTTTGGGATCAAAAGTTAACACAATTTCTGCAGTAGACGCATCAGCAGGAATGTTACTACCACTCACGGATAGCACAAGCTTTGACCCCACTGCCAACCCCTGCAAGCTTGCTGGAGAGTCAACGTTCAAAGCTAATTTAGCAGCATCCGCAGCATGGGTAGGAACAGCCAAAATGCTTGCTGAGATTAGTAATCCGGTTATAAGTGAAAGGATAAATTTGATCATATTGGCTTTGCAACTGCATATGTTAACATACGCGTAACAAACTGATGTAAACCAATGAACACTCAAATCTTGGATGTTCCGGAGCTTAATGGACATAGCCGCCACCTAAATATTTACGGAGGTGACATCATTTCGGGGTCAGACTATATGTACGGTTTGATGCATCAATTGCATGCCGACACCAATCCCGACTTATATCGAAATATCCTGGCAGCTTTTGACGAGATCCAGCAAGTAATCATGGGGTTGTTCACCCACGGTGGAGTATTTTATCCTGGCACTGGCTTCTATCATGTCGGATTAGATTTAGTTCCAGAGAGTTTTCAGCCTATACATTCTCCCGCAGTTTTCCCCAAACGTATGCCTGGGTTTGCCCAGATCCCGCGCAATACTAGTTACGTCGTAATGCAATCGCACCTAATCGATAGAGTGTATAGTCACAAAGGTTTGCATGCAGCTTTAGCTATCGAAGGTGTTGCCACTTGGCACCAGTTGCAGCAGCCGCTGGTGGCGCTGTTGAATCAGATTTATCTAGAGCACGGGATTTCTGTAGAACCTCAAATACCTTCAGCCTGGGACTTCGCTAAGGCCACGATATATGACATGTTGGCGATGCATGCGATGGTAGAGCAGCAGGAAGCTTAACCCAACTATAGAAATGATTAAGCGGCTTGTGGTTTACCACAAGCCGCTTGTTTAGACTACAGCTGCAAAATCTTGCAGCACTTGGAGGATAACGAATTCGCTATTCTCGGAAGACAGAGCATTGCCAGACTCGGTAGCTCGTATGTCTTCCAGAGCTACGCGGCCCTTAACCACATTCGCAAGATGTCGCGAGCGCACGTCAGGACCTATTTTGCCCCGGACATAGAGCTGAGTCGCGCTGTGGCAAGTGATCTCAAACAGCGCCGGCCTGGGCTCTCCTTCCAGCTTAAATTGTCTGGCGACAAATACGCTGGACAGCTTTGCCCACACCAGGCTAGTAGCAGCAGCGGGCAACCTAGCGTAGAAATCAATAAACTGTATTTCCGGCAACCGCGTTGCCAAGACATTGTGCAGTTTATTTAACTCAGCCTGTACGTCTACATCAGAAGCAGGAGTTAAGAGTAAGACCTTCAACGCACACACAGTGTTCTCCTATTCATTACATCTGACTATACTGAATTATATCACGCTATATCTATATGATATAATTCGCTCGACGCTAAACCTAAGTGGAGGTCTCGATGATGTTGATAACACGCAGTCTTTTGAATTCTCAGTTGGACCCACTAGTATCCACGGCAGAGGCTGGCATTGCATTGGCCTGGCTTCGGAGTGACATTGGTATCGCCGGCACTGTAGACATGATCTATTCCGGTGACATTCCAGCCACTTCCAACCTGTCCAAGCGCACAGTATATGCTCCCCGGAAAGCTCTGGAAGTGATGTGGGCCATGCGTCATCTCGATGCACCCAGCGATGACTTTCCGTATGTCGTGTCACCTGTCGACGCACCTGACGGAATCTCTACAGGACTGATGGGCGGGATCGGACGGTACGACTGTATCGGGGTCAGCGGCTTTGAGGACCAACGCGCCGATATACT
>CAYXSB010000045.1:0-6969 GCA_964466865.1 uncultured Candidatus Saccharibacteria bacterium | reverse complement strand
ACACCCGCGTTTGCCTGGTAATAACGCTTGATCTGATTCATTGCTTGGACGCTTTCATACCAAGCCTGACGCAACCGAATCATCATGGCAATAAATATCCAGCCGATGAAACTGATCAGCAGACATAAGGCGACAAGTGCGCCCTGGAGGTTTACCAGTTGACTGACATTCGACAACGTAAATGCGCCAATAGCGATTGTCGCTACGAAAGTTGCGATAGCAATATAGAAATTTAGTAATTTATAACGGTCATCCACAGCCTGGTTCGCGGTGTCTTTGATGTAGTTAAATTCTAGCTCGAGAATTTTGTCAGCGGTGATTTGATCGGTTTGCATAGCGTTTATTTGTATTGCACATCTTACCACCACCTCAGACGTTAGTCAGTTGCTGCCGCCGAATAGATATGTTTTAATAGAAGTACTTATTACTACAAGTGTCATGGCAAAATCTGAATCCACCTCATCTTCAAGTGTTTCCAGCATGTTTAAACCATTCCAACTGGAAAATGCGTTTATCATTTTTGCAATCATTTACGTACCGGTGTCGTTGCTGTTTTTTAATCGCGGCGTGTTAGCTGAGACATTATTGATTTTGTATACGTTGGCTTTGATGCTAGGTGGAGCATTATTGATGGCGCGGTTCTTATTGTTTATAGCTAAGGAAGCGAACGAGCATAATGGCCAATACGGTTCTGTGTTGATCATGTACGTGCTGAATATATTGTTGCCGTTACTAACTTTCAAATTCATCGCCTACACCGTGTGGAAATTGTTGCCGTGCACTTGTGAGCGATTTGGTTTGTTTGCCGATGGTGTGAGAATGGTAAGAGATGCATTCTATTTGTTTAATATTCAACAGAACCTCACTTGGGTGGCTGCTGGTAGCTTAGTGCTGGTGGCTGTATTCGCGATGTGGTCTGTAAGTCGTAAACAATAGTGAAAATCCTTGTTACCTATGACCCGCACAATGAAGCAGTCACCAAGACTGCTAAGTTGGTTAGCGAACTAATTCGGCGTGAGGGAGCGGAAGTAGAAACAGTAGACATTTCCCAGAAAGAAATAGACATTCTGGCTCCGTATGATCGTATAGTTGTAGGTGGAGATTTATGGTTCGGCAAATTCAGCCCTGCAGTCCAAAAGTATCTAATTAGAAATAAAGAGGAGCTGGTGTTGAAGCCGACGTACATCTTTATGCATGCTTACGTTGGTAGTGAAAAGTTTCAGCAAGAAGTGAGTTAAGTTCTCCCCTTAGAAATTCTTACCCATGCATTCACATTCAACTTAGGTATGGATGTAGATATGGATAGCATGAACCCATTGGATAAGATCCGGTGGAAACTCACGGGACAAACGGTAGAACTACCTGCAAGTGAGAACTTAGTGAAAGAATTGGTAGGGTATATTCTGCGACAGTAGTTATTTCTTGGTAAACCATACGATCACTCCGCCCACAATAATTCCCAGAACTACACCGACACCGACGCCAACTAGAAATTCCTGACTTTGAGTCAGAGACGTAGTGCTAGTAGTGGTAGTTTGAGTAGTTGCCGCTTGTTGCTGTGCCTGCTGCTGAGCTTCTTGATTTTGAATGTCATTTGGCAAATTCGTGATCTGGGAGTCTGTGCCAGAGGCGGGAGCCGTAGATTGGGCGTAAGCAGCTACCGGGAATATCGCTGGTACGATCAAGATCATGCTGATGGCAATTAGTTTACGAGGATTGAATTTCATAGGTTTGATATAACTGCGTAATTGTACCCGATTATTCATAGACTGGGAAATCTGCTAGACTTACTCGAATTATCATTTGTATGACTATGTATTATCTCTTTACTGATGGCGGCGCTCGCGGTAATCCCGGCCCAGCTGCCTGTGCATTCTTCTTATTTAACGATCAGGAGCTAGTAGATTTCGGCGGAATTTATCTGGGTGAAACCACTAATAACGTAGCTGAGTATTCAGCCCTAGTGAATGGTTTGAAGTCAGCCATCAAGAATGGAATTAAAGAATTAGAATGTCGCTTGGATAGCGAGCTGGTGGTAAAGCAAATAGGGGGTCAATATAAGGTTAAAGAACCACAGATGCAAAAGTTAAATGGTCAGGTCTGTGAGTTAATGGATCAATTCACCCAAGTCAAATTTGTGCACGTCCCGCGTGCCCAGAATAAGTTTGCCGATAAATTGGTAAATACTGTGCTCGACGCTCGTTAGTTTCTGTTACAATCTCATAGCCAACGAGAAAAGGAGCATGTCTATGGAAGGTTAGATCCCTACCTCGGGTCGTCGTAGACGGCCTGTCACATATCTTTTTTCCGTCAGCTCATAGCCCCGGTGTGAATCACACTGGGGCGACTTTTTGTTGACGAAGTAAATATCATCTTGTATAGTTCCACATAGGCCGAGTGAGTGTAGTAGAGGAGAGGTCCATGCACCGTGTACTAAATTGTCCGTTGGTCAATGAAGTTGCAACGTGCGGCAGCAAGCAAACATCGCTGCGCCGCGGTTGCGGGTCAAGGGTCGTATTCACCTCGAATAGTTAGCATCTCAATCGGAAAAGACCCCAGACACACAGTGTCTGGGGTTCTGCTTTCTTGTGGTATGATGAAGTTGCATTAACTTTTACTTGCAACTAATGTTCGAACTTCCCGCTTTACCATACGCTTTCGATGCGTTGGAGCCATCCATAGATGCTCAAACTATGGAATTACATCACGACAAACATCACGCGACTTATGTCACCAAGCTAAATGCCGCCCTTGAAGGCCATTCAGATTTACAGTCATGGTCAATTGAGAAACTCCTAAGAGAAATTAACCAAGTTCCTGACAGTATCCGCCAAGCTGTGGTCAACCACGGTGGTGGACACGCCAACCATTCTTTATTCTGGGAAATCATGACTCCGGGTGGCAATGATGAAATTAGCGATGCGTTGAAATCTGCCATAGAGACAACATTCGAGAGCATGGACAAATTTATGGAAACATTTAATGCGGAAGCTGGAGCGTTGTTTGGTTCCGGCTGGGTGTTCTTGACTGTGACTCCTGGTGTTGGCTTAGAATTGCATTCTCGCCCCAATCAGAATTCTCCATTAATGGACGGAGCTGAGCCTATTCTTGGCCTGGATGTGTGGGAACATGCATATTACTTGAAATATCAGAATAAACGTCCTGACTACATCACTTCCTGGTGGAAGGTAGTGAACTGGGCCAAAGTTAGCGAACTATACGAGAAAGCCGAGAAATAATGGTCTACTTATACCTGCCCGGCTACTCGCCGGAAAATCAAGACGAAATGCAGTCCAATACTGCCGTCTTGACGCAGGCGCGGTTGAAAGTGATACAGCACCCGTACGCGCACTGGCAAAATCCTAATGCTGCCTGGAACGTAGACGCGGAAGTGGCCAAAGCTGTCCAGGAGCTGGGAATCCGCGGTACCGAGCCTGTGGGAATAATTGCCAAGTCGATAGGTACTCACGTGGCGATGAAACTGCTTGCCAAAGTCCAAGGGCGAATCCGCAAGGTGGTGCTGATGGGTATCCCAGTGAACGACTTAGACCACAGCGAGCAATCTGCTTACACGATACTTTCCCGGCAAACCATTCCGGTAACTGTGATTCAGAATGCGCATGACCCACATGGCTCTAGCAACCAAATCACAGCTTTACTCCAAAATGTAGATTGCGACTTGATAGTTAAAGAAAGTAGCGATCATCTATATTATTACCCTCAAGATATCCTCCAGAGCCTTGTCAGCAAGGCAAAGTAGCCGGCTATATACTCCCATATACATTGGTTTATGACCTATAGTCTGATATAATGAGTGCATATCCGATACATTGAAAAGAGGCCAACATGCCAACAGTAAGTGACCGCTGGGATGACATTCGTGCGTTATTTGGTAGTCTTCACCGGAATACCGGTGAAGAACAGGTGAACTCATTTAACCGGGACGATATGTTTCGGCTAGTGATCGTCCTGCGGGACGAGATTCCCCATACCAATTCGCTCCACGTCTACGCAGCGGCTCTCGCTTTCCTGGTCATCGGAAAGAAGCACCCTGAATTCATAACTCAGAGTGACTTACAGCTCCTGCGTACCGCGCTCGCCAAGTGGTCATCTGTCGATGACAACGTGAAGCTGGCGTTAACGGAAGCCCTAGCAGAGCTTGACCAGTAATCGGAAGTACAAATACCCTCACACCACGTGAGGGTATTCTTTTTTGCCTATTAGAATAAGTGTCCTATAGCACTTGAATTTTTACCCAAATGCTCTATAATATAAGTACCTCATAAAGAGGGATCATTGTAGAGTATGCAAAGGGGTGCACCATGGAACACATTATTGAAGTCTCCTATGTAAGTGCAGATGAGAGCGCAGTTGGGGTCGATTACCTATACATTAGGTTTCCGAGCAAGTTTTCGGTTACTGAGCTTGCTGAATGCAACGCTCGGCAAATCTGCCCGATTCTCGACACTCTCGATCACCCGGTTCACTTGGTGATTGATCTGTCACTGTTAGGGGCTTACCTCCCCGGCGGCATCTTGCACGGTCTGATTCGCAATAAAGGGCGCAACGATTTGGTCATTAGCCATGACAACGCCCGCGATCTCGTCGCCTTTGGCGCGAAGGAGTACATTAAGTCTATCGCGAATGTACTCAAGAAGGCGATACCAGTTCGCCTCTATCGGGAAATGCGAACAACAGGCAATCTACAAGCTGCACTCGAAGTGGTCCATGCCGACTGCGTGACCGCGTAAATGCGTCACCTCGGCGAAAGTCCCGTACTTAACAAGTACGGGCTTTTTTATTGCTTAAATCTCTCTTAGCTAGCGCCATGCTAGAATCCAGCGACACCACTTAGCCCTTTGGAGGTTTGCAATGCAGAAAGAGTTCACTACATCGGAGCTGGTTAAATTGTACAAGCGAGGTCTCAGAAGAGAACTCACACTGTTAATACTAAGCGTGCTAGCAATTACCGTGATTGCGGTTCTAGCTATCAACGCTAGCGATGATATGCGACACCTGGCTACTATATTTCTGCCCGCTTTAGTGCCGGTAGTATTTGGTGGCGCTGCGCTGTTGGCGTTATCGGTTAAAGCGGCACGGACGCTACTGGTTACGCAAACGGTAGAGGACGGTGAGGAGATAGAACTAAATCTGCTCAACCCTCTGGCGCGGATTCTCTCAGAGATATCCAAAGCCGAAACTGCCGCTCCTGCAGCCGTCGTCTCAGTTAAGCGTGCGCTTACCATGATGGTTGATTACTGCCGCGACATGGACCTAGACGATGTCATGAATGAGCTGGATCAAATCGTGACCAGAATCTTGATTCCGGCAACGCAAAGCGGTCTCAGCTCGACAGAAAAAAGCTTCTTGGTCCAGAGGCTGCAACAGGTGCTGAATGTGGTACAAGCAGATGAGATTGAACGGTACCGCAATCTGTTTCGCGAGTGGCAGGATGATGGTAGTCGCGCGCACATATTGGATCTAGGATAAGGTGTTGAAGCCCTACGCTAAGCAGCGTAGGGCTTTTACTTGCTACAGATTCCCCTTAAACGCAAAGACAGTGCTAGAATCCATCGACACAGAGTCTTGAGGAGGTAATATGCGTGTAACAAATCAGTTTATCGCTGATGGCAATCGTGGGCGCTACAGCTGGCTTGCTGGGACACTGGCAATGCTGATAATTATCATTCTTGTGACTGGAATCGGATTGGCAAACAGCCAGCTTCGGTCTCTCGTAGGTATGGTGATAATCGGCGCTGGCATAATCGCGATAGGCACATTAGGCTTTGCCCTGAGCACGATCACCACGTTCCAGCGTGAGTATTCTAGACGGTTGCTAGATTTCCACAAAGAAGTCTACACCAACCTGATCACACCCTTGGAAAGCGTGATTACAAGGCTAGACTACGAGAAAGCTCTGGACCGCCAAGAATGGGCAACGATGCAGAAAAGCGTAATGCAAATGCAGAACTACTGCCGTCGAGCTGGCATACCAACCATAGTTGACGCTTTGGCATCGACCATGTGGTACTTTCAGCTGGATGCACCAGGAAGTTCAATGCCCAGCGCTGGAGGTGGGATCGTGGGTAAGCTGCGCGAGATGTTGCTAATGGCAAATCAGTGCATCACCAACAACTACGAAGCAGCGGCCAAGGCGCTGCGCGATGCGGAGAACAAATAGAAACTGTGTTAGGCCCTCCTGGATTCACCAGGAGGGCGCTTTGTTAACACGCCGTTGCCGATATTGTTTATAATTTAGGATTGTTATACATCTACATTGAAGCAAATAAACTACCCGCCAGTCTTGCGTAAATATCTAACGGTGCAATACTTTTCACGGTTTGCAGTATTTGTAGTGTATTTCTGGTTTGGGTTGCTGAAGGTCGTAGGCCAAAGTCCAGCTAGCGAGTTGGTGAAGTCCTTAGCCCAAATGACAATCCCGTTCATAGATTTTCAGACGTTTTTCTTGTTGTTTGGACTGCTAGAAATGGTGATTGGAATTATGTTTTTGTTCCCCCGAATTACTAAATATACGAAGATCGTATTTTTCCTACATGTGTTCTCTACCACGCTTCCATTGATATTGTTACCGGGGATGGTGTGGACTGGTTTCCTGGTTCCGACTCTCGAAGGTCAATACATAATTAAGAATATAATTATGATTGCGTTGGTGCTGAATATTTCTAACGTTGGCTGAGCTTACTGCTTGCGAAGATCTTATACACGCAGTAAATCGTCAGCGCCGTGGAGATATGCCAAATTACATGTCCGTTAGCAAATAGTAACTGCGATGAGCAGTATACGCCAGTGACATCGAGAATCCAGAAACATAGACCGAATATAAAGACTCCCAGGCCCAGTTTAAACCATGAAGTCTGCCACAAGTTCTGCTGGCCAGCTTTGGCTATGTGTAGGCTCCCTAAACTTAGCGCGATGAAACCTAGCGTGGGAATCCACATATTCATTAAC
>CAYXSB010000044.1:2796-6987 GCA_964466865.1 uncultured Candidatus Saccharibacteria bacterium | reverse complement strand
AGCGCTTTGATCAATTAGAGTCACAGGAAAAAGGCCTGGAGCAAGCCAAACGCGACGTCAAGAAGATGCGCGAACAGATTGCCACCCAGCTCGAGACTATGGCCCAGATGACCAAAGCTGAAGCTGAGACAGCCCTAAAAGCTGAGGTGACTCAAGATCTCACAGATTGGACTGCCAAGCATATCAAGGAAGCAGAATTCCAGATCAAGCGCGAATCCGACGACAAAGCTCGTTGGATCTTAATAGATACCATGCAGAAAAGCGCTACTGACTATGTAGCTGAAACTACAGCTACTACTATCGACATTACCGACGAAGCACTCAAAGGTAAGATTATCGGTAAAGAAGGTCGTAACATTCGTGCATTCGAGCGCTTAACTGGCGTAGACATCATCGTTGATGAAGCTCCAAACCAGGTAACTGTCTCCTGCTTCGACCCCATTCGTCGTGAAGTTGCCGCACTTACTTTGCAGAAATTGCTTAAAGATGGACGTGTCCACCCTACTGCAATTGAAGAAACTATTCGCAACGTAAAGCGTGACTTACTGAAAGAAATTCGCCGTACTGGTGAAAAGATTCTGTACGATACAGGCATCAACGATTTACCTGACGACATCATCATGTATCTGGGACGGTTCAAATACCGCTTCAGCTACGGTCAGAACTTAGTTAAACACTCCTTGGAGATGGTAAACATCGGTGTGCAATTAGCTGCAGAATTAGGTGGCGGTGTCGACATTCGTATGTTGAAGAAAGCTCTACTCTTACACGACATCGGTAAGGTGTTGACCCATGAGTACGAGGGCAAGCCTCATCACCATATTTCCGGCGATATCGTCCGCAAATACTTGAAGGATGAAAAGTTAGCTAATGCTGTAGAATCTCACCACGGTGATATTGAGCCTAAGTCCATTGAAGCTTTGATCGTGCAAATTGCCGACCAGATTTCTGGTGCCCGTCCGGGTGCTAGACGCGACAGCTATGATGAATACATCAAGCGTGTCACGGCTCTTGAAGAGATCGCCAAGCAGTATCCTAGCGTGAAGGAAGCCTTCGCTGTCCAAGCCGGTCGTGAAGTCCGGGTAATTGTAAAGCCGGAAGCTACCAGCGACGAAGATACTCAGATCCTGGCTCACAAGATTGCCAAGGAGATTGAAGGCACTCAGAGTTATCCAGGTACTGTGAAAGTCACAGTTATCCGTGAATTAAGAGTGGTTGAGGAAGCGAGATAATACTTTGGAATTGGATAAGCGCCGCGTAAACCGCGGCGCTTATTTTTTTTGTACAGTCTATTCTTCTGCTGGCAGCGCAGCCTCCATTTCTTCTACGATCAGCTTCACGGCCCTTAAAGGATCGCCGACTTCCGGTGGCGGCTCAGTAATTGGGCGACCAATCACCAGATAGTCCGCTCCTGCTTCACGCGCCTGTTTTGGTGTGAGAACTCGCGCTTGGTCGTTCCCAGCTGCCCATGTAGGACGAATACCAGGAATAACTTTCGTCATCATACCAATGGTCGCTTGTGGGGGTAAGTCTGCAAGCGATTCCAGCTCTTGAGGCGAGCACACTACACCTTGCGCGCCACATTCAGCAAGCAGCTGAACGAAGTTCGCTACAGCCTGGCTAGGGGTAGTACCATAAACTCTTAGGCAGTCAGCCGCTGACATTGATGTCAGGACTGTAACACCAAGGATTTCAGTACCCTTTCCTGCTGCGTTCACAGCAGCGCGAACACTTTCTGGTCCGGAACTGGCGTGAATAGTGATCATCGCCGGCGCATACTCAGCTACTGCACGTACTGCTTTCATCATCGTGTTCGGGATGTCATCTAGCTTCATATCCAACATCACCTTTACGCCTTGGTCGGCAAGCATATCGAGTACTATTGGGGTACCAACAGCATGTAATAGCTCCAAGCCAACCTTAAACAAACCCACGAACCCTTTTAGCTTCAAGACAGTATCCCGAGCTGCAGCTAGGTTGCGGTAGTCGAGAGCCACGATAATGCGTTCGAACTCTTGCATTTTTCACCTCACTCAATGATCTGACTGTACGGCCGAATTATATCAGGTCAATCAACAACACAAGGCGCCCCACTCCGCTTAAGCTTCGTAGGGCGCCTCAATTTAGCTAACTTCAGTTTTATCCCAAGTAATCCTGCAACGCCTGCACCACTTCATCACTCTTCAAGCGCTTCAGGGCCTTGGCTTCAATCTGACGGATACGTTCGCGGGTAACCTTGAACTCGTGTCCCACTTCTTCCAAAGTGCGGGCTACTCCATCACGAATACCGAAGCGCAATTCTAATACTTTACGCTCGCGGTCAGTCAGGCCTTCCATAATTTCATTAATTTGGCTGCGTAGGAATGACCAGGTGGCCACTTCTGACGGAGATGCCGTAAATTCATCAGGAATTATATCGACTAATTGATTCTTCTCTTCCTCACCAATTGGAGTCTCTAGTGGTTGAGGCTTCTGAGAAATACGGATAATCTCGTGCACCTTCTCCACTTCCATATCCATGGCCTTGGCCACTTCTTCTGGAGTTGGACGGCGGCCGAGTTTAGCGGTCAATTCAGATGAGACTTTGCTCAGTTTATTGATTGTTTCAATCATGTGCACAGGCACACGGATCGTACGCGCTTGATCAGCGATAGCACGAGTGATTGCCTGACGAATCCACCAGGTAGCGTAAGTGGAGAATTTGAATCCTTTGCGGTATTCGAACTTCTCGACAGCACGCATCAAGCCGAGGTTTCCTTCCTGGATCAAATCCAGTAAGTCCAAACCACGCTTGAGGTAATTCTTGGCAATGGATACTACCAAACGCAAGTTAGCGGTAGTCAGTAAGTCTTTAGCTTCCAAGCCGACCATAATTGGACGGTTGAGATATTTTTTATCGACATTGATCACTTCGCGTTTAGCTTCTTCAATTTCGGCGTCCTTGCTATCGTCAACTTTGACAGCGATCTTCTTTGCGGCCTTGATATAAACTTCTTTCTTCATTTCCTTAGCCGCTTTTTTGATTGCATCGTAAAGTTCTTTCTCGCCCTCTTCGATACGCTTGGCCAAAATCACTTCTTCTTCAGCATTCAGCAACGGAATACGTCCGATTTCATGCAAATATGCCCGAATCGGGTCAGTGCTAACGTGCGAACGGATTTTCTTCAGAATTGCGATCTTCTCTTCGAACGTCATGCCACTTCCGGTAGTCGGAGCTTCTTCGATACCAACTTCGGAACGCTCGATGATTTCGACATCGGCATCCTGAAGACGCATCACGATATACTCCAATAATTGCAGGTCATCCTCTACAGTCGGGAACATGCTCAATACATCATCTTGAGTCAGGTAGCCTTGGGCTTGGCCCAATTTCACCAGCTCTTTTACCTTCTGTTTGGCTTCAGCGGTAATAGCCATAGAATTTAAGCGTTAAAAATAAAGATTGAGATTCGTCCAGAGCGCGAAGGTTAATTCACCTGCTACTGTGTCCTAGTGTGGAACAGGCTCTGCAAAAGCGGTTGAGCTTTTGATTTGAATAAGTGTTGAGATTTTAGCATAACCAAAATTTTATGATAGACTATAGGTGCAAAACTATTTTTACGACCTTGGTCTTATGCCTCTCAAAGCTTACCGAAAAGCTACAGTTGCGTTTGCGGCAGCCGACGTTTACCACGACGAATCAGCAGTCCTCTATCCTGAACAATTCGCGATTAAGCCTATGGGCTATACCAACGGACCAACTCAACGCGTAACTATGTGGTCAGTACTTAACGGTACTTACCGCTCACTCAAGTCATTAGTCGCCACTTCCAGTTTTGCTGGACTAGTAATTCCTACTCTATTTATTGCTGCCGGACTACTGGTTATCTACCAGCAGCTACAGCCGACATTGAGTGCGCAAATTAAAGAATCAGCCGGATATTACAACCAAGGCACTACCGCATTGGTTGCTGACAACTATATTGCTAACAGAATGCAGTACGTGTCGAATCCAGGTGCTAGCTACTTCCAGAACTTAACCACCGCAGCTTTCAGTCGACACGTCCTAGCCGACGATACTCAAAGCGAAGGTTTCAACGGTACTTTCTATCTGACAATTCCATCACTAGGATTTGATCATTTGCCAGTTACGGCCAACGTCGACAGCGGTGTCAAAAGTGTTTACGACCAGGTGCTAAACACATCTCTGGC
>CAYXSB010000044.1:0-2696 GCA_964466865.1 uncultured Candidatus Saccharibacteria bacterium | reverse complement strand
ACTCCTGGCAAAAAAAGCCTTACCCTCTTCACTTGTTTCCCACCAGGCAACGATATGCAGCGCTATGTGGCAATTGCTACGCCAGTAAGCTAATTCTCTCAGAGTTTACTATAAGATACGCTCGTGATATAATAATCATGTTGAAAATCTAGTCAAAGCAAAGGAATCGTAGCCTCATGGAAGCACTTACCGTTGTTTTTGATACTAGTGGTAAAACTCCCAAAGAGTTTGCCCACGCACGAAAGTGGAAAGGCAAGTCTTATATTCTCCTTTCGGATATTTCTACGAAGTCGGGCTGGAACTCTGCTCGCCTCATCCGCAAGTTTGGGCGAATTATGAGCAGTTACGAAGTTTTTGTAACTGAGAACGGCCTAGAAATACCCACGCCGTGGTGTGATTTGGACAGGTATTGTTGTTCCGAGGTGTGGGTGCCTTTGTGGTGGGGACTGGCGGCATTCACACTGGTTGCCACTGGCTACTATAACGCCTATAGCTACCGCGGAAATGACCTGATCTACGTCCTAGAGGGTGGCAAATCTGACCAGAAAATGGCAGAATTACACCCCAGGAGCTTTCTAGCCATTCTATCAGGGCTGTTTGACCGCATTGCCTGATAGACAAACCCGACTTCATAGTCGGGTTTTGCTTTCTCTTGAGGGTAAATTGGCGTTTTACTATAAGATATAACTGTGATATACTAATGTAATTGACAATCTAGGGAAAGAAACCGGAGATCCAATGAACACCAACGTAGTAGTAGTAGTAGATAAGCTCCCCGCCGACGAAAACGAATCACCAATAAAGGTGTTCGATGCTATTCGACTCGGAGCACGGCACTTCGTTTCTCTTCAGAGCTTGGTGGAAACACTCAATGCGCTCCCCCGCTTGCCGGGTATGCACAGCTGGGAACCACGCGACCTTATCGATGGTTTCAGCTCCATGCTGGGCGAAGAGGAGGAGAACTACTTTCTCCTGGAAGACGGTAGACGCATTCGGGCAGACGAGATTGCGGAGATCGAGCGGGTTTGGATACCCCTATGGTGGGCGCTCTCGCTGTACCACCTAGTGGGAATCGGGTACGTCGAGATGCTGTTCCGTCATCGTTCGGACGGGTATTGTCTTTACCTCACCGAGTGCGATGGAAAGGAAAACTCGGTAGCGTTTGAAGCAGAGATCGCGTATCTCCGCATCAAGTATCACCCGGTACTCTAGCAAGACCGGCCACATAGTGGCCGGTTCTTTTTTGCCTAAAATAGAAAAGGACCACCCAAACTCAGGTAGTCCATTTAGCTATAAGTCCTATAAAACCGGACAATAGAATCTTAGCCGTCGCTTCTCCTACGTAAGTAGCTAGGCACGTCATCCATGTCTTCCTCATCCGCGTCTTTTTGTTGGTTTTGATTGAAGGGTTGGAAAATATTACCTCTGCTAGTCGAACGTTCCGGGGCTGCAGGCGCTGTCGGCATTACATGCTGGCGCACTGGCATCATTGTAGTATCTGACATAATCACACTGCTATCTTTACCGGAGAAACCGGTAGCAATCACCGTTACCGTAAAGTCTTGATCGTCCATCGTCGGATCGATAGTAGCTCCAAAGATGAAATTAGCATCTTCAGAAATGCGCTCACGAATAATCTGAGCGGCATCGTCAATTTCTTTAATTCCCAGGCTACGACCGCCAATCACGTTAAACAACACGCCTGTGGCTCCATCTATCTTTACCTCTAGCAACGGGCTTTCTATGGCCATCTGAGCCGCTCGTACTGCCCTATCCTCACCCTTGGCAGAACCCACTCCCATCAATGCAGTACCGGCGTTGTCCATTACGGAGCGTACGTCAGCAAAGTCGACATTGATCAAACCTGTTTGGGAGCTTAAGTTAGCTATGCTTTTTACAGCCTGGAGGAGAACTTCATCAGATTTATGCATGGCATCCAAGAAGGATGCGTTTGGTTCCATGATTTCCAGCAAGCGCTGGTTAGGAATCACAATCATGGTGTCCACGTTATTCTTCAATTCTTCAATACCTTTCAAAGCTGATTCCATGCGACGCTTACCCTCAAACACAAACGGCTTCATCACTACAGCAATTGTTAACGCGCCTAGATTTTTGGCAATTTCACCGACAATTGGAGAAGCTCCCGTACCTGTACCACCACCCATTCCTGCGGTAATAAATATCATGTCAGAGCCAGCTAAGTGCTCGTGCACTTCATCGATGCTCTCTTCTGCAGCCTTGCGGCCAATTACGGGATTACCACCACTGCCTAAGCCACGAGTAATTTGATCTCCGATTCTGATCTTCACATCTGCTTGAGAATTGGCCAATGCTTGCGCATCAGTATTCACAGCAATGAACTCTACGTCCAAAATAGTTTTATCATCGACCATGGTGTTTACGACGTTGCCACCACCACCACCAATACCGACAACTTTGATTCTGGCAACAGGGTTGGATTGCGGTTTAACTAACATGCCTGAAGTTTAATAAAATTAATAACATCGACGCCTCGAAACGTAACACTACATACTAGGATAAGCATTTGAATATTGCAAGCTAGTTGCACAACATATTTACCTGGTGGTGAGTATAATTTTACATCTACATTGCTGTTTGCCTCTACCCTAAGTTCAAAGTTGAAGCCTAATTTATGATAACATTGAAAGAAGGGAAGCGAACCCGAATCAAGACCC
>CAYXSB010000043.1:0-7061 GCA_964466865.1 uncultured Candidatus Saccharibacteria bacterium | reverse complement strand
ACCCATCATCAACGGATCAGCGAGTGTGTGCTCCAGGTACACAGGCACATAGTATGACATGATGGCGTCAGCTAGTCCCACCAAGAACATAATTACCCCGAACGACAGAATAATTGAGGGTACAGGTGAGGAGAAGTGAATGCGGTTCAGTTGGAAGATACGGTTTTCATTGGCAACTTCCAGCTCGGTTGTTTCGTCAGTAGATTTTTCTTCCATAATTACAGAATTACTTCTAATTGTGCCTGCGGTAGCTTAATTTTGCGTGGCACACTCAGTAAAGCAAAAATGGAAACGACGCACAAGAGCGCGCCCACCACACTGAATGAAGCTTGGTTGCCGACTAGGGTGGCAATAATACCGGAGAATATTGGTCCAATGATGTACGCTAGATTCAAGTGAGAATTTTGCATGGCAATGAGCTCGTTGCTATTTGCGCCCAGACGGCTGACGAAATCTTCCAGGACTGCGTTTACTTCTGGCCAGGCGATAGACAAGAATAGTGAGGCGCAGAATACGGACAACATTAACGATGGGATGCTAGGTGTAAGTCCAGAGTAAACTAGAATTGCCCCGGCGAACAAACCGCATACAAATGCTGCGCGTTTTTTGCCGCGAATGCTAGCAATGCGACCAGCGATCAAACCCATAAATAATGACGGAATGGTATACAGCACGATTAGTAAACCGTGATCGTATTGTTTGGGCAACTGCTCTGACAGCACCGTGCCGATGGTCCAGAAATTATTGTCGACGATGGCTAAGCTAGCGACGAATATCAGCAAGTGCCACATCCGGGAATACAATAATTTCCACACCCGCAGTTCATGCAGGATACTCTTAGGTCTAGGAGCGCTCACATTGTAGACTGGATGTTTGTGGCTGCGATGGGTGCGTAAAAATAACGCCATGGCTGTCCCGCTGACCAACACTATTAAAATACATGCAATGAATGGCAGTTTAGGATCACGATCAATTAAATTACTAGAAAGTACTGGACCCAGTGTGTAGGCCACAGCATTGAATGTGCTAATCAATCCCCAAGCTTGAGCATGCTGGTTGCGAGAAGTGTAGACGTGGATAAATTGATATTCAGCAAAGCTGAGCATTTCATAAAAAATTCCCCATACTCCTACAGCTGCAGTCAGAAATAATGGATGCGCTGGCAACACTAGCAACGCGATGGGGTAGGATAGAGCAATCGCGAAGGTCCACCGTAGAAAAAATGAGAACCGACGATACCGTGACCATTCTCCGATGATCAAATCAGCCACAATTCCTACCACAGAGTTAAACGACAAGATCAATCCCAAGATCAATGGGCCACTGACATTTTGCTCGATGTATACGGGGATGTAGTAGGAGAATATAGCGTCAGCCAACCCCA
The DNA here is from genome assembly GCA_964466865.1 of uncultured Candidatus Saccharibacteria bacterium. Lineage (GTDB taxonomy): Bacteria > Patescibacteriota > Dojkabacteria > J137 > JAEUSD01 > CAYXSB01. The sequence goes on along the minus strand of CAYXSB010000043.1, from coordinate 5,677 downwards.
CCAGAAAGATTACGCAGGCGAAATACATTAGTGATGAAGGGACGTCGATACGAAAATGCAGGCGTGGAAATGCACCGACATTTTGATTCATTACAGGTTCTGGCATGAGCGCGATCTAATTGCACTACATGATTCCATTATTCAGGCGCGATGACAATAGAATTGGGCAAAAGTTTATGATAGGCTAACGTATAAATTATTATTACTCACAGAAAATGCGTAAGCTCCTTCCTATCGCAGTAATAGCTGTCGCTAGTGTCGTACTAGTAGGCTGCAATGTACTGCAACCTACTGCCTCAACTAATTCAACAGGCACTGGTGCCAACACTGCCGCAGGGATTAATGGTAGCCCTAATCAAAATAATACCGGCACTCCTACTAGTGGTGGTAATCCCAAGTCCCAATACTGGCCGACAGATGTGGGTACACTAGATGCTGGCTACGATTTTACCTATGCCAAGCTTTCTGATACCTACTACCTAAGTTACAAAGTTAGCGCCGATAAAGATGCCAAGTCTATTGGTGATGACGTTAAGGCATTGTTAACAGCCTCCGGCTGGGTATTACCAGCAGATGGCACTTTGGAGTCTGATACGGCTGTGGTACAAACTTACACTAAGGCCAGCAATACGTTGACCATGTCCATTGGTAAGGATGATGCGACGACCAACATCTATTCGATTAATATAATTACTGGCCCGCAGACGAGCCAATAATTTTAAATGATGTACAATAGTGTAATTATTACTTTTTGAATATGAATTACCTTACTTCTGTGGTGAAGCAGATAGTTCCCTTCACAATTAAATTAGGCATGATATTTGTGGCGCTACTGTTGTTGGCCTGGATTGGTAGCAGCATTGTGTTCGTGTCTGCTAGCAACAACTTAGTACCGAAATCGGCTCAGCAAATGAGTGTCACTGGTACGGCTAAGAAAAAGGTGAGCCCTGACAGCGCTCAAATTACCTTAGGCAAAATTCTGCGTGGCACTAATGCTAGTGACCTGCAGACTCAAGCCGGTACCGCCGTGAATACTTTAACTACGAAGTTGAAAGCACTGGGTGTGAAGGATGAAGAGATCCGCACTAGCAACTATACCGTTAATCCCACTTATGACAGCGCCAACAATGTCACTGGATACTCTGTAAATGTGGCTGTGGAGATTACGCTAGAGGCTCAGAATCCTCAGCAACAACTATTAAGCCAAATAATTACAGCTGGTACCGAGTCCGGAATCGATGTCGTGAACGGGTTGAACTTCTACTTGTCCGACTATGATCAGCAAGTGAAAGACTTAGATACCGTGGCGATCGCAGATGCCAAGACTAATGCTGAGAAGCAAGCACAAGCTGCTGGCGCATCTCTGGGTAAAGTAGTGAATATTTCCAACGGCAGCTACCCACTGTATTACAACAGCCTAGCGCCTACAGCGGCGTCAGGCGCTGCTGATTCTGGAGCTAAGTCAGCCATCCAATTCAATGCGGGACAGTTTGACTTGCAGTCGAGCGTGACAGTCACTTACGAGTTGAATTAATCAATGTAAGAAAGTTTAATGGCGGCGCAAAGCGCCGCCATTATTATATGCAGGTAGATTTAGCTATCCTGCGAGGCGATGACAGCTGGCTGTGCGGCAGGGACTACATCGGTGTCCTGGTCTGTAATGTCTGGTTCACAGTTCAAACAGACTACTTCACCGTTAGGACCTTCCGTCTCACAGTCATTTGTGTCGATATTAACGCACATAGGACCTCCTTGTTTGCGTACAGCAAATTATAACACTCTAATAGTGTTGCATTTCCAATCTGGGCCAGCGTACTCGCAGTCCTTGTTTCAAGCGCTGCAGCTGTCGCTGGTTGAGGTACACACCTCTAAATACTACATATCCTTCTTTACTCCAGTCTCCGTGCATATTTGGAGCTAGACCGTAGTAATCTAAACTACGCGTAATGCACTTTCCCGCAGAGGTAATCTTGTCACCGTAAGGAGAATGTGGTCCGTGCATTTCGCAAAAGCGGAAATTATTGCAGTTAGTGTCTGTGCTAGGCGCGGGCATAATTACCGCAACAGTAGTGCGTAAGCGTGCGTGCATAACCACTACCATTCCGGGGATCAGATCCTCCGCGTTTAACTGATAAAGATGGTGAGCAATGCGCTTATGCGAATGCGACATGTTTCAATGTACCTCGTTAGTGCGACTGGCGATGATGGATTTTATCATACGACACTATGCTAAAATCCGCAGAAGTCATAAATGGAGGACTGCACAATGGATCTACCATCGTTTATGTATTTGCTGTACTTTGGACTCGGAGTGGTAATTGTTTATGTATTAGCCAGAATTGGCAATGCGCTGAATTACCACAATAAACTCAAATCGGCGGAACTCTTACTGCAAAGTAAGACAGACACTTATCGCGAGCGCGGTGAGAGGCTTATGATTGAGATTTACAACCGGGCCTGACAGTAGTGAGGCAAATGTAGGAGCTGCACTATGCAGCTCCTCATCATTAATAAACACAAAAAAGAGACTGAGTGTACAGAACCCAGTCTCTTTAAATTTCTCAGATAGTCATAAAACTATTTGCGCTTTTTATGAGTAGTCTTCTTCTTTACTGTCTTGCGCTTAGCTGTTTTTTTCTTAGTTGCCATGTGTTATATCACCTCCTTTCATTTAAGAATTTTTGGTTTTAACAAAGGGCTTATATCGGCTAGTTATGTGCGTCATACCAATTAGCGGTGATATAAGTACATGTATATAGTTACATTTATTAAAAACCATGTCAATAAATTTGAACAGAATATTCTATTTTTTCGCGAGAGGAAATCTCTAGGACTGGTCTATAAAAGTGCTATAATCACCTCGTCGAAAAACTATGCAAAAAGTATCTCAAGACAAAATTAGAAACATCGCAATCATCGCGCACGTAGACCATGGTAAGACTACCTTGGTAGATGCGTTTTTGAAGCAGAGCCACCTTTTCCGCGACAATCAGGACGAAATGTCACAAGAGCAAATCTTGGATTCTGGAGAATTAGAGCGCGAAAAAGGTATCACTATCAAAGCCAAAAATATTGCTATCCGCTATCAAGATTACAAAATTAATATTATTGATACACCAGGGCACGCAGATTTCGGCGGTGAAGTAGAGCGCACACTAAATATGGCAGACGGTTGTCTGTTACTTGTCGATGCTCAAGAAGGACCAAAACCACAAACGAAGTTTGTACTAAAGAAAGCTTTAGAATTAGGATTGACTCCGATTGTGGTGATCAACAAGATTGACAAGAAATATGCCAATCCTATGAAAGTGTTAGATCGTTTGCACGATTTATTTTTGACGTTAGCTACGAAGCCAGAACAGTTGGATTTTCCAGTATTTTTCGCCATTGGTCGCGAAGGTAAAGCCTTTGCCGAGTTGCCAGCTGGTGATCTATCAGTTCCAAATTCTCTCAAAGGTGATATTTCGCCACTACTCGACGCCATTGTGAAAACTATTCCGGCACCAAAGGGTGATGCTAATGGTCCTCTGCAAATGCAAATTACTTCTTTGCAATTTGATAATCATTTAGGTAAATTTCTCATCGGTAAAATTAACCGTGGTACCGCACACCCCAACGACAATGTAGTAATTCTGCATAGTCAGGAGCCAGGTGCTGTGCGCGAATCAGGCAAGATTAAAAAATTGTTTGTGCGTGAAGGTTTGGCTTATGAAGAAGTAGATTCTGCTAGTGCGGGTGAGATTGTAGCTGTAGTTGGTATCGACTCCAATGCCATCAGCGGCACGTTGTGTATTTCCACAAATGTAGAAGCACTTCCCGTGATCAAAATTTCCCCGCCATCTGTGCGCATGAAATTCGAAGCCAGCACCTCCCCAATGGTGGGTCGTGATGGTAAGTATGTCACTGCCAAACAGATTCAACAGCGACTAGAAAAAGAACAAGAGCGCAATATCGGCTTGGTAATTAGCAAAGCTGACGGCGGAAGCTATTACGTAGCTGGCAGAGGAGAATTGCAGTTGGCAATTTTGATCGAAGAAATGCGTCGTGAAAGCTATGAGTTCCAGGTACGCAAACCGGAAGTCATTATGATTAAAGATGAAAATGGCAAATTGACTGAACCAATGGAAGAATTATTGGTAGAAGTTCCTGAAGAATATCAGGGCACAGTAATTACCGCAGTCAGTGAGCGCAAAGGCGAGTTGGTAACAATGGAGAATGAGAACGGACAAACTATGTTGACCTATCATATTCTCACTCGTAACTTACTCGGCTTACGTAATAACTTACTGACAGCCACCAAAGGCAATTTAGTGATGAACAATTTCATCATTAAATATGTGCCTTACTCCAACCAACCCGAGCCGTTCCGTCGTGGTGTGTTGATCGCCTCAGCTCCAGGTGCAGCCGCAGCGTACGCATTAAATATGATTCAAGAACGTGGTGACATGTTCATCGATCCAGCCACGGAAGTTTATGAAGGTATGATTATTGGCGTAAATAAGTTTGAGCAAGATTTAGAAGTAAACGTCGCCAAAGAAAGAGAAAAGACTGGTGTACGTCGTAATCAAGCAGAAATTACGCAGATTGCATTGAAGACACCAATGAAATTAACATTAGAATTTGCTTTAGTGTTCTTGAATAAAGATGAATTGCTGGAAATCACGCCAAATCATCTGCGCTTGCGCAAAGCTTTCTTGACCAAGACTGAGCGCGCTTGGGCTAGTCGCAAAAATTTGAGCGACTTCGCGCAGAAACAAATGGGAGTAGCTGAATAATATTGAATTAGAATGATTAAGGGCTCGCCTAACGGCGAGCCCTTTGTGTTGACCTTGACTTGGATGTTGTCACTGAATGGCGACAACTCTCAGCATCTCCTCAGTAGTGCGCTTAGGATCGCGTACATGCCCACTCTTGATCAGGAGCATGTGTAGTCGCCGAGCGATTTGCCAGGGATTGCGATAACTGTCAGCAGTGGCTGTCAGTTCATCGATTAATTCCTGACCGTAAGCCCTGCTCGCAATGAAATTGTCCAGCAGGTACTGACGCTTCAGCGAAACTATTACTCCCGTTCTACCGTTGACTCTGACGACGACACTGCTCATATTGTTTGGGTCCAGGTACATGCCGATGTGGGTTTCACCACAGCGGAAAGCCATACGCACCAGACTATCCACAACGACGGGAAGCTGCCACTCTGCGGAGTCAAATGGTGATACGCGATTAGCTGGGCGCAATGTCATAAATGTCTGTCTGAGTTCAGTCAGATTAGATGCTTGAGATATCAAGGTGCCTGCGTTTGTAAACTGCATTTCTGCCTCCACTTTCGCAAACGAACATTAGTCAGAGTCTAGCAGCTGCGACTATTAACGTAAATACATGGATATATATTATTTACGATAAGTTTAGAACCAAAAAAGTCCCCGCATCTGTGCAGATGCGGGGGAGAGTTACTGGGTGGGAGTGGGCGTGAGCGTCAAAGGCGCAGCCACGAGAGGGACACCATTAACCGTGATAAACACGACTTCATCTGGATGCCCAATTGGCTGAATCAGCCATACGGTTTGCGAGCTAGTCGGGGTGTGAATCAGGCAGTCTTTGCCGCCAGATGACATCGTGCCGAGCTGCGACTCTGTTTTGTGCCGTACAGGCGGGCCTTCTGCAGCTCATCGCTGTCGAT
>CAYXSB010000042.1:0-7118 GCA_964466865.1 uncultured Candidatus Saccharibacteria bacterium | reverse complement strand
GGTAAGACTTTCAAGAAACCAGAAGCGTCTGCGCTACCTGAGTCCAAGATATCAATTAGCCGCATCGAAGTTGCGTCATCTGACAGTTGCTGTGACGGTAATACTTCAACCTGGCCTTGATGACGATTTACTTGCAGCTGGTGTGCATCTACTGACAATTCTAAGTGGGATGATAGCTCGGGAGTTTGGGTCGCAGCCGTGAAACTAGTCCAGTCGGCCAATACTCTGCCCCATAAATTACGTTTCACCGAAATTGGTGACTTAAAGTCACTGGTGAATTGGGGAACTGACTTTGAATCAGTAATCGAATACTTGTGGAATCGCACAGATACGGGCAATGGGCTGGATTAACTGCATCATTTTAGAGTTAATCACTCGGCATGTACAACCGATTATTAAGGAGTGGTTGTCGTCCCGCTAGTACAAGCTGAGGCAAAGAAGAATTGGAAACCTGGTAAATTCAGCTGGTCATAACAATCAGTTTTGCTGATACCAATCACATTAAACAGCGTATGTAGCACTGGGTAAGATAGGAAGATCAAGGCTAGCCCAATCATCCAATTGACTGCACGCTTGCGCACATCGGCAATTGCGCCAGCATCACCTTGAGATGTCATGTATTTAAAGCCCAGGAACACCAGAATTAGGGTAAATACAATCCCGGACAGGGCCCAAGCGGCATAGAGAATCCGCAAGAACCAATACTCTAGTACTCTGAGTGTAGGTGGTTTGATGGAGGCATTGGTAGTCAAAGTCTTGTTGCCGTTGGAATATTTACATAGGAAATCTGAGCCCACCGTCGGCGTAGTCGGGTAATCAGGCAATGCCGGACAAGTATAATTACTGGTGTCATTTCCCGAGAAGTTCTGCGCGGCTGCAGTTTGTGGAGCTAGCAACACGAATGCAGACAAAACAACCCACACTATTACAGTAATGCGGGTTGCGTGTTTATTCATTTCTAAAGTCTGTAACTATTTAGTAGTCGAGCTATTACCGCTAGAGTCGGTACACGTGACTTTGCCTTGAGCATCCAAAGTACAGTTGCTTGAAGTCAAGCCTGTAAGATTGAAGAATGCTAAGACTAATACCAATCCGATGATTCCGACAAACAGGATAGCGATACCAACGAATACGCTAGTAATAGCTTTCTGAGCTTCGGCAATCTTGCCTGGGTCTCCCTGGCTCTGGATGTACTTGATGCCAGCGCGCAAGATGATGAACACTGAGATCAAGATGATAGCGATGAACACTACTGCCAAGATGATATTTAGACGGTCCTTGATGAATGTAGTCGCCTTGCCCGGATCCAATGATGTAGAGCTACCGCTAATAGCCTGACAAATCGGGCCGATAAATGTGCAGATACCTAGAGACGTGCCGCTACCTGAGGCATATACAGGCTGAGGAGCCATGAAAAATACGCTAGCAACGCTGGCAAATAATATAGGAAGTGCAATTAGGAGATTCTTTACCCTTTTGTTCATTGGATATAAACGTAATGCTATTAATTAAGACTAATCTACAAGATTTGTGCGAACTTTACAAGTACTACCTAGGTATGACAACCAAGTGACGAGCTGCCGCTGAAACAGGCGCTGTCTACACAATCACTATTGGTGTACCCTCCTGATAGTTTCTTGTTGTAATAATAAGTGCCATCCTTGCACTGGCTAAACACTTTCGGCCATTCTGTGAAGTTACCAATACCGAGAAATGCCGCCACAATGTTTATGACCACAAAGAATCCTACTAGAAATATCACGCCCATGACGACACTAGTAAATCGCTTTTGCGCTTCTACTAAGGCTGCAGGGTCGCCCTCACTTTGAATCACCTTCACCCCAGCTCGAATCAACAAGAACACCCAGAATAAGATCAAAGCAATAAACACCAACGTACCTATCAGTGAAGCGTAGGACCAAATGCTGAAGTTCTGAATATTATTCAAAGACAAAAATGTCGGCAGGCTAATGTTTCCTAAACCAGGCAAATTGGCATTCACACCTTGGCTAGGATCTTTAGTATCGACTATTTTGGTAGGGTCAGATAGCAGACCATAAACGCACTTCTTGGTAGCAGCTATGTAGCTGACGTACTCACCAGCCGGTGCAGCAGGACATGTAGGTGCCCCAATAGAAATGCTAGGAGAACCATTAGCAAATACCGGCGCCACCATAAATAGCATCGCCGTCATTGTCAGCCCAATTAGTCCTAGTCGTTGTTTGTTCATAGTCATGTATTAACCGCCTTTAAATATACCGCTGAAATCCACTAGCTTATCTAACGATTGAATCCCCAGGAATGAAGCTACCAGCTGGGCAATCACCAAGGATACGACTATCAGAATCAACCCAATGATGACATTGGTAAGCAGCTTTGTAGACTTAGCGATGTCATCTGCGCTCTCAGCTTTGCTGCGCAGGTAAGCACCGTATACTCCCAGAACAGTTACCGCAATCGCGACTGCTCCCAGGAAGAAGCTGAACAGCACATAAATCAGAGTCGCTACTTGCTTATCAGTTTCTACTTTGATGGTGACACCGAAGAAGTTTACATTTAGAGATTGATTGCCCGGTGTACTAGACGTGCCGCCGTTATCACCGCAATACAGCAATGTACATTTAGAATTGGGATCTAGTAGTCTATTACGCTGGCAAACCAAGTCAATCTTGGGATTGGTGCAGCCCGTGCAGGCAAAGTCTGTACATGCGGCACTCACCGGTTGGGGTCTTGCCACCAACATAAACGCAGCCATTGCTACCACCATCAGCATTGTAATTCGGACAGATTTAAGCAAAATTATAAGTTAAGAACCAAAGTTCAAAATTCCACCCTGCACTCCTAGCAAGCTACCCGCAAATCTCACAATCACCGGGGCCAACACAATAATTGCGAAGCCCACAATCGCGGCTACGATGATTTTGGAGCTATTGGCGACCTTAGTTGCATCATCACGCGCTGTAAGTCTGACCCAGCCTCCGTACATCAGCATGGCGATAAATACGATAATCACAATTGGACGAATCAAACCGCCTAAGACGTTAATAATATCCTCGAGGCTAGTATAGCTAGATGGATTTGGGACTTGGAGTATCTGAGCAGACGCCAACTGAGCATTTAGTAGTAATGAGAATGCAACTACCGGTACATATTTAAGTCTTTTAAGCATTTTATAGGTTTAACTACTTCAATTTAATATAGCTGTGGCTAAAATTCAATCAGCCTGTGCCGAAGAAGTTAGGCGGCACGATATTGAGAATGTTTACTCCGATCACGCGCAGGATAACGATGCTAAATACCACCACGATAATTCCGGCAATAGTAGATATAATTCCCGCCCGGGCCTCTTTGATCTTGCCTGTGTCACCAGTCTGATACAGATAACCTAGATAAATCATCCGCAACAGGACTACTCCGCCCATCACTCCTAGAGCAATTCGCACCAATGTAGTGAACACACCGGAAACTGAGGTGCTCACACAACCAATTGCCGTCCATGTAGCTGGGGTGAGAGTTCCTGAACAATCCATAGCACCACTCGAATTTAGACGGCAGCCTTTAATACAAGCGACGCATTGATTATTTTCTGCAATTTGATCCGGAGTCCGCTTCTCGTAGGAAGCTTGAATCTGAGCCCATACCTGGTCGGAAACTCCTCCCGGACGTGACGGTACCGTTGAAGGATATGGACAGTTTTGGGTACCGAAGTCATTGGAGACAGTGCCAGGCTGAGTTTGGCCAGGATTGGTTGGCTGCGTCACAGCAGTCAATGAGCACACAAAGGTGTTAGTCCCTAGCTCTACGCACTTAGCACCTGCCCCAAGCTGCTGTACACACTTAGCATCCTCGCTAGACACTGAGCCTGCACATGAAGGTGTAAAGTCACAAACACCAGTCTTAGAACCGCTACCGCTAGGTTTGCAGTACAACGGAGTATGATCGAGATCTTGAGCTGCACACTCGGCCTCGCCGACTATACAGGCTATGTTCTTACTGGCAATTCCACTAGGGTGAAGACATTCGCTTCCCCCTGCCGCTGCTGCTAGACATCTGATGGGCACACCCTGCTCTGAAGCAATACAATCTGTGCTATTTGCAGTATCAGTACAAGCCTCACCGTGAGCGTGTTGTACAGCCGCACTGTTAATACAAGTAAAACAGTAAGCACCACCTGAGGTCACGGCTCCAGGCGGAGAAGAACACAGATTCACAGTCGCTTCCTCCTGCTGCGAATCACTGCAAGTGCCATCGCCACTCGGGCTGCCTACAAATACCTTACCGGTATTATCATTTGGAGCGCTGGAGATACTACAGCCCAGATGCGCACCGTCTCCAGTTAGACCGAACGAAGCACAAGTGCCTTTAAGTATTGTGGCATTTGAAGTATCTAATCCTGTAGTGAAGCTAGATTGACAATCAGAACCATTGGAACTATTTACCAAGTGCACTTGCGGCGAATTTTGCCCTGTAGTCTCCACTACAAAGGGGAAAGTCTCGTCTTTTGTAGCCTTGAAAGTTACACTGCCGACAAAGTATGTCGCTTTCTGTCCGCTTGCCGGCGGGTTACCTGGATCGGGTGTAAAGCTAAGCGGAAACAAACAGAATTTGTTTGTTGCTCCAAAACAGTCTGAAGCTGGATCAACATCGCCACTATTCACGGATACTCTGTACGAGTACTGATCTGCGGATTGATCTGGCTGCTCATGTACAAGGACTTTGATAGTAATGCTGACAGGAGTCTTTGTGCCTGAAGCGTCAACAGTAAGTTTAGGGTTTGCCGGAGTAACTGATAAGCCGTCGCAGGTGAAGTAAGGGCTAGAAACAGCCAGTACCGGACCAGCACCTAAACTGAATAATATAAAGGCTACGACTGATGTCAGAAGTATTCTTTTTTTCATTGCGTTGCGTAATTAGTCAATGATTCAAACTTTATCGTCTTTCCTGGAACCAATTCTCCCTTCACAATCGCCTCCGCAATTACATCCTCAATCCGCTCCTGAATCACCCTACGAATTTCCCGGGCACCGTATACCGGGTTGTACCCTTCATCTACAAGCTCCTCTAATACTTTATCAGTATACTCAATCCGATAGCCCTTCTCCATTAAATTCTTGTTTATCTCCTCTAGCATCTGCGCCGCGATCTTCTCTACTTCCAGCGGCAACAACGGCTTGAACATAATCACTTTGTCAAAGCGATTGAGAAACTCAATCCGGAACACTTGACGTAATACCGGCAGTAGATGCGAGTAAACGTCATCGTACTTCATGCCTTCGCCGATCAATTCCGCGATCTGGCGAGAACCAGCATTGGACGTAGCAATAATTATCGTATTGGAGAAATCTACCTTGCGCCCTGCCCCATCAGTTACGAAGCCTTCATCGAGAATCTGCAAGAACAAATCCAAAACTTTCGGATTGGCTTTATCGATTTCATCGATCAGCAGCAAGGAATATGGTTTGTTGCGGACTGCGTCCGTCAAATAGCCACCGATGAATTTCTCGCCCTCGTTATAACCAATCAGTCGCTCCAAGTTGCGTTCTTCCTGGTACTCGGACATATCAATGCGCGTCATTAGCTTGGCATCGCCATAGTATGTCGCTGCCAAAGTCTTTGCCACTTCGGTCTTGCCCACACCAGTAGGACCGAAGAATAAGAACGATGAAATCGGTCGATGTCCGCCTGCTAGTCCAGCTCGCGAGCGGCGCAATGCAGCCGCTACCGCTCTAATTGCCAAGTCTTGGCCGATCACGCGCTCGTGCATTTTCTGCTCCAGGTTCATCAGCACTTGAGATTCTGATTGGGAAATTGCGCCTACCGTCACTCCCACTTTTCGCGACACCACCCGGTTTACGATGTCCGAAGTAAGATAAGCAGCTCCAGCGTCACGCGCTTCCAGCAAAGATTCTTCCAGCAAGTCGATCGCTTTGTCCGGCATCACCCGCTCATAGGCGAACTTTGGCGCCAGTGCCACGATTTGTTTCAGTGCCGGGACTTGAATCTTGATGCCATATTTCGCTTCCAGACCGTCCGCTTCATCAATGAGAATCTGCAAAGCTATCAATGGCGCTGGTTCATTCAAAAACACTGGCTGGAACAACGCTGAAAGACTGCGCAAAGGTTTAATAAACCGGTTGTAGCCGTCGTTGGATGCAGTCCCCACCACTCGCAAGTTGTACTTATCAATTGCACTCGTCAGTAGATTCACCACTTCCGCCTGCAAATCATTGCGGATGTTCATTAACTGGTCCATGTCTTCCAAGATCAGCACGATGTTTCGCGATCTCGCCACCTCAGTGAAAATACTTTCCAAAGTAACTTTGAAACTTTCAAAATTCTGATTCTGGGTAAATGCCCGATTGAAGTCGAAGGCGACTAAGCGCTGATCACGCAGGACCTTTGGCACATCTTCCACCACCATCCGCACACCCAAGTGTTTAAGAAACTGACTCTTCCCCACTCCCGGCTCACCAATCAATACTGCCGCTGCTCCATTCTGTTTCTGGAGAACTTTAATAATTTCTAGCATCTCGGTATCCCGGCCAATTGATAACTCAAACCGACCATTAGCCGCATCGCGAGTGTAGTCTTCGCCAAACTCCTCCAAAGTCGGCGCATACACAGATGTGTAAGCTCGGTTCACTGAACCCTTCGGCTTGAGTACAGATTTCTGTTCCCATATTTTTAGATAATTTAATTTTCGCTGCTCGTTGCGCAACCACAGCTGCATACCCTCGATTTCCTGGCGGGTTACCCCCAGCTCAGTCAAAGCTTGCACCCACAATGTCTGGGCAAACACGAAGAACAAAGTTACCTGGGAAATTTCATTCATTTCCAGCTGCACCGCCATGTTAAATGCCGCCAAGAACAAACCTTTGTAATTATTATCGAAACTAAGATCAGTGCCACGCATGCGAATTTCTAGACGACTACGCAAATCGTTGGAACTTACCCAACCGCGAAGTCAGCTTATTGATAGTCGCACTGCCAAGCAGATCGCTCACCATTTGCCATACGAAGTCACGATCGTGAGCATAGTAAAGACTATCGACCTCAGTCCATAAGGCATAATCCAGCAAGGTATCGATCTCAATCTGCTTGAGTTTGCCACTAGTCGC
>CAYXSB010000041.1:0-7185 GCA_964466865.1 uncultured Candidatus Saccharibacteria bacterium | reverse complement strand
TACGAGCGCTTGAGTGTTGTTGATGGCTTCACGAAACTCGGGCTGACTAAATTCATCTACACTGATTTGGAGTACGTCAGGTCCAACTGCCATATAGAACACAAACTTGGCCCCTTCATATTTTTTCACCATATCCTGCAGGGGTTTGAATCCTTGCTCGTGATCAAAGTCTAGCTGCAAGTATTCTAAATTGAGAATGCTGAGATCTTGCTTGAACGGGTGGCTGTCGACTGTGGCTAGGTAGTTTACATACTCAGCGGTGGTCAGTTGGCGTCGCCCGGTCGCGATGAGTTGAAAGTTGTGCGGCAAGCGGCCTTCAATCCACAAGTTTCGCAGCGCTGGAAGTATTTTCAGCCTAGCTAGGTCACCGGTGGCTCCGAATAAAATCAAGATTGTAGGAGGGGAAATTGTGGGCACAGAATATGGTACCACACTGACATCAAACGCGAGCAGCTAAGTAAATTACAAATAACAAATCACAAATAAATTCCGAACGCCAAGCTTCAGTCGCGCTGTTTGTAACGTTTGTTATTTCTTGACCCGGCCTACTCGAGGGCCGAAACGCGTGATAGTATATGCACATAGATATTAACTTCTCAGCATGCAATTAGGTTTTCTCGGACTCGGTCACATGGGCCACAATTTGGTTTTAAATCTGATGGACAAAGGACACCAGGTATTAGCGTGGAATCGCTCACTGGATAAACGCGAGCTTGCTCGCAAAGACGGGATCACAGTTGTAGATGAACTTTCCCAGCTAGTTTCCCAACTGCAAGCGCCAAGAGTGATATGGATGATGGTATCTGCCGGCCCGGCAATTGATGAATTACTGTTTGGAGATAAAGGCCTAGAGACAATGTTGAGCGCAGGTGACATCGTGATCGACGGTGCCAATTCTCATTTTAATGACACTAAGCGTCGCGCCGCCAAATTGGCGGAAAAAGGCATTATGTTGGTCGACTGTGGAATAAGCGGCGGCGTCGCCGCCGCTCGTAAAGGTGTATCAATTATGGCTGGTGGTGACCAGGCGGCATTCACACATGTAGAGCCATTGCTTAAAGATGCCTCAGTACCTGATGGTTATGGATATTTTGGTGCAAGTGGTGCTGGCCACTATGTGAAGATGGTTCATAATGCGATTGAATATGGGATGATGCAGTCTTTGGCCGAAGGTGTAAATTTGCTTCAAAAATCTGAGTTCAAAACTGATATTTCCAAGCTAGCAGACGTGTGGAATCACGGTAGCGTGATTCAAAGTAATCTTGTAGGGTTCTTGCATGATGCATTTACCGATGATGCCAACTTGATGAATACTTCCGCGGAAATAGGTGATCTTGGTACTGGTAGCTGGGCCAGCGCGGAAGCTTTGAAGCTAGGTGTGCCATTTAGCTCAATCACCAATGCTGTATTTACCAGATTTCAATCCCGTGACCCACAATCCCTGTTGTACAAAATAATTTCTGCCCTCAGAGCAGAATTTGGTGGGCACCACAGTGCCGAAAGACCGACAACTTAGGCTTGATGGCGCTCAATCTCTGCTACAATTCCCGGTAATATTTCCTATGCGCAAAATTCTCGTCTTTATAATCATAATTGCAGGCTTAATTGTGGGCGGATTCTACTTGATTAACAGTCAGTTGAGTCAGTCCGGCATTTCCGTGCAATCGGTAACTTCTAGTAAGCTGATTAATTCAGGCGATATTCAGTGGTATCAGGATAGTGACAAACAATTTAATTTGGCGATTTTTTCCAAACCGCTAACTATCACGTTCACGGCGCAAAACGCCCAGACTCTGAAAGAGCAAAGCATACTTGATGGCTACAGCTTGGCGGTGAATGGCAGTTACTATCGCGGTTCATACATCGAAGCTGAGCATTCTGGTTTGTTGCAGATCAAGGGTAAGAAACTGTGGGATATGGTCCCAGACAGTCAGCTGACTCAAGTCGTGATTTATGACGAGCAAGCTGATAGTTTACAGTTTATGCCTACCAGCGAAATCAAGCTTACAGACTACAAAGCTGACAAATATACGTTATTCCAAACTGGCCCATTACTGATCAAAAACGGAGTAGTGCAGTCTGCAGAAATAGCTGCTTCCCTAAATGGCAGCGGCCGCTATTTGCGCACAGTAATGGGAGTCACAGATGATGGTCAAAAGTTTGTGTTAGTGACGCGCATTAATTTCACACTCGGTGACCTGGCAAGTATGGTTCTCAGCTTCCCAATCTTTCAAAACAAACATGTCACCTTAGTGAACTTGGATGGTGGCACATCGACCGCGATGTATTCGCGAGACCTGGACCAATTCAACTACCAGGAAAGCTCACGCTTGCCGGTAGTAATTGGCGTTAAATAAGCTAGAGTAACTTCGCAACTGCAATCAGTACTATTGCTCCTAAAGTAGACACCAGGATGCTGGCAACATTAAACGAGGTGAATGCCGTGGTGAAATCTAATGTGCCAGTCTGCACCAGAATTACCAGCATGCCACCGATGATCGAACCGATCATTCCCACCACAATGTCTTTAAGTAAGCCTTGATGCGAGCCGGTAACTAATCCAGCAACCCAACCGGCAATAGCTCCCACAATTATCCAGACAATTAGCGACATATGCGTAAATTAATGAATAATCTTATCTACAAAGTGTAACTAGGCAATATAAATGCCAATTAAACGCTATGGAGCAAAGATAAAAAGGAAAAACCCGAGGTATGAAAACCTCGGGTTTTTAGGAGGACCGGTTGCTTGAGCAACCAGTCGGGGTGGTGCGATTTGAACGCACAATCTTTTGCCTCCCAGGCAAACGAGCTTCCGGGTTGCTCTACACCCCGCGTTAAGGAGCAGGTGGTGTGGATTGAACACACGACCTCCGCAAGAGTTTGCTGATCTACGAAAACACTAGACCAGGGACTATCTCGGCGGTGTTCTACCGCTGAACTACACCTGCCTTTTTCGCGTAGGGTGATTCTAGCGTACGGAGTTAAATTTGATCAAGGGGAATTTTGGGAATTGAGAGGCGTCCTACGTAGTTTTAACGTAGTAGGAACGCCTGTCGCACGGGAAAGGAGTTAGGCTGGTTGCAAGATACCAATCGCACTTGAATCGACGATGGCTACCATCTCACCCAGAAGTTTGGAGTGATGCAGGCTCGGCCAGTGCACTTGAGTCAATGGAGGTAGGACCTCTGTGGTGAGAAATTGCCACAGTATGGTGCGATCAGCGTCCGACGCATCATCATTACGAAATGGTGAACGCAGAACATCGCAATACGCTGTGATGATGATACGACTTAAAACGTTAAGGTTCGGATTATCTCCGTAACGTCCGAAGTACCAACCACAAGAATGGTCCAGCTCATTTAACAGGTGCTTTCGATCAGGGTGACTGTCGTGATTTACCAGCTCTAGTAATCTGTCAGACATAAAAAAGAACTCTCCTAATACCAACGTTGCGAACCTAAGATTATATCACAGCGCAATAGGCATAAAGGCTGCGGAGGTCAAACTGCCGAGAATGTGGTAAATTTAAGCAGAATTATTACTTTCAACTTATGCGACCACTATGGACCGGTGGGATCAGCTTCGGATTAATTTATATTCCCGTCAAATTGTATAGCGCGGCTCAAGAAGTAACGCTGGATTTGGATATGCTGGAGGCTAAGACACTTTCGCCCATTCGCTATGCGCGAGTATCGACGTCCACAGGTAAAGAAGTTCCCTGGGATGAAATTGTGAAAGGTTATGAATACAAAAAAGGAGATTATGTAGTTCTCCAGGATGAAGACTTTGCCAAGGCTGATGTGCGCAAGTCAGAAACGATAGATATCGTCGACTTTGTCGACGAAGATGCAGTTGATTCCAAATACTTTGAAAAACCATATTATTTAGAGCCAGAGAATGCATCGAAAAAAACTTACGCCTTGCTGGTGGAGGCACTGAAACGTTCCAAGAAAATAGGAATTGCCGAATTTGTCCTACGTGATCGGGAGCATTTAGCGGCGTTGAAGCCTGATGGCAACATGCTGACGCTGATTCAGATGCGCTATGAGGAAGAATTACGTCCTACTAAAGACTTAGATTTGCCAGGCGATGTGCACGTTTCCAATAAGGAAATCGATATGGCGCTGACTTTGATTGATCAAATGAGTGGCAACTTCAAACCCCAGCAGTACAAGGATGAATATATAGACGAACTCAAGGATATAATTTCCGACAAAGCCAAAGGCAAACCTGTGACGCCACACGGCAAAGCTCCGGAGCCTACGCAAGTGAAAGATTTAATGTCTGATCTGCGAGCGAGTTTGGAACAAATGAAAGCTAAGCGCAAGAAATAATATGTCGCTCTCGGAATACAAACACAAACGTAAGTTTTCAAAAACTCCGGAACCTGCTGGCAAAAAACCAGCTAAAACCACGGCCACGACCTTACGATTCGTGGTGCAAAAACATGAAGCCACGAGACTTCACTTCGACGTGCGTTTAGAAGTAGACGGCGTAATGAAGAGTTGGGCCGTGCCCAAAGGACCATCTATGAATCCCGTAGATAAACATTTAGCAATGATGGTCGAAGATCATCCCCTGGAATATCGTCAATTCGAAGGCATTATTCCCGAAGGGAATTACGGCGCGGGTACGGTGATGGTGTGGGACGAAGGCACGTATACAGTTGCGGGAGCTGGGACTATCAAAGAGGTACAAGCTGCAGTCAAAGCCGGTCTAGCCAAAGGCGATTTAAAGTTCATATTACACGGTAAGAAACTTAAAGGAGAATTCGTATTGTTCAGATTTCCCAAAGCTGGTGATAATGCCTGGATCATGATGAAGCATCAGGACGAATATGCCGGCATGCGAATTGTGGATGAAGACAAATCAGCTTTGAGTGGTCGTACCATGAAGCAGATTGCTAACGATCAAAGTTCTCCTCAGTGGAACAACGACAAACTTAAGTCAGAACCTCGCGATCCGGGCACGTCGGAGCTTGATCTTAAAAGTGTGAGCGGGGCCCGTAAAGCTAAATTCCCCGGTCATTATCAGCCGATGCTGGCAAGTTTGGCTAAAGAGCCGTTCGACGACGACAATTGGCTATACGAGATTAAATGGGATGGTTATCGGGCGTTAGCCGCGGTGCGCAAAGGCCAGGTAGAACTATATTCCCGTAATGATATTGATTTAGGTCCTCGTTACGCGGAGATCGTGGAAGATTTGGGCAAAATCGCAGCCGATGTAGTTCTCGATGGAGAAGTGGTAGTGCTAGATAGCCAAGGCCGATCAGATTTCCAAGCGCTGCAAAATTATGGTCATACCCACGAAGGTCAGTTGGTGTATTACGTGTTTGATGTGCTGTACTACCAAGGCTATGACTTAACGAAAGTCCCGCTACTCGAACGCAAACAATTGTTACAGAAATTAGTGCCAGTAAGATCACGGATAGTGTTTAGTGATCATATCGTGGGCCAGGGCACGCAGTTTTTCAAGCTGGCGAAAGATCGTAAGCTCGAGGGAATCATTGCTAAAAAAGCCCAAGGAACTTACCAACCTGGAGCCCGAAATGGCGATTGGCTGAAGATTAAATTACGGTTAGAGCAGGAAGCAGTAATTTGTGGCTATACTAAGCCAGAAGGCGGTCGCGAAGGTTTTGGTTCACTGCTGCTGGGTATGTATGATGGTAAAAAGCTTAACTTCATCGGCCATGTGGGTACAGGGTTTAACGATGCCGAAATTCACAGGCTATTGGAAAAGTTTGCCAAGTTGAAGGCGGGAAGTTCACCATATGCGGAGAATCCCAAGGTAACAAACGTGGCTCAATGGCTAAAACCCCAGCTGGTATGCCAGATTAAATTTAGTGAGTGGACGGACGAAGGTCTTGTCCGCCAAGCTTCATATCTAGGTCTGCGCGACGACAAGCCGGCAAAAGAAGTTCATAAGGAAATATAGATACAAGAACCGGCTGACATTAGTCAGCCGGTATCCGAAAGGGTTCGTTTTAGGCGGTTATTGTTCGCTGCCAACTCTGATCTGAATGGCGACGGTAGCGCGATTGCTTCCAACGCCAGACGCGCATCCACAAAGCCGACAGGATGCTTATCGAGCTAACTGCGCCGCAGATTGTCCAGGCTGCGATACCTGCTGCACTAAACTTCAAGTTTAACGCCAGCAAATGTCCAAGCAGTAATCCTGGAGCTGCCGCTGCCGCCACACATGCCAACAACCCGATGACAACAGGTGCTAAGCATATTGGGAATGCTAGCCATCCCCGCTTTCCCGTTGCCTTGTAAACGAACTGATAGTACCGGAGCAGACTAGGCTGCAACATACTTTCTCCTTCGCCCTCATATTAAAAGGTAGATAAAGTATATATCTCGATTATCCTATAGTCAAGTGAGATTATTTGGAAGTAGCCACGAATCCGATGATTTCCTGAAGCTGGTAACCATAGCCCTGCATGGTGGATTTTACTTGATCGCTGGTAGTGTAATAGTTAGCACTGTTGCTAACTAAGCGATACAGCGGCACCAAGTTCGGGCTAGCGGCAGTATAGATATAGCCCAGCACTGCTTGTAAATCGTAACCCTGGCTAATGAGTGCAGTCTTGGTAGGCTCATCTCCTGTGTAAACCTCGGAATTAGTGCGCGAGTTGAATAGATCATATAAAGCTTTCGTTTTTGGTCCTGGTTGTGAGTACACAAATCCAAGTTGCGCTTCAAGTTTGTAACCTTGAGAATTCAAAGATGTTGCAGCATCATCACCTGCGGCCAGTTTGACGCTGAGCTGCCCGTTACTAGTAATCGAAAGTTCATCCAAGGTGGTGAGATTTCCGGGATTACAGATTTGGCTTAAATTGGGGATCCCGCCGGTGCAGCCTTGAGGCGTGGCACTAGCTACTGATCGAATCTGACGGCCATCTACGCATTGTGACCAGTCTGTGTAAGTAAAGTCAGTACAAATGTGACAACTTTGTTCAGTTACGGGAGCACCACTGCTGCAGTTGTTGGGTAAGGATGTGAGGACTTTACGGGATTGTTTGCCATTGACGCATTCGGACCAATCAGAATAGGTGAAATTCTCACAGGCTTGGATTCCGAGCACATTTTGAGGGGTATGCAGACGGGGATAATAATAGGCCGCAACCAATATTGCCGTGGCAGCGTCAAGTACAACAACTAACACTAAGAGTCTGTGTGGT
>CAYXSB010000040.1:0-7312 GCA_964466865.1 uncultured Candidatus Saccharibacteria bacterium | reverse complement strand
TCCATGATCAACGCATCTACTTTTAAATACGTGTCGGAATTGGAAGCTCCATCGTCAATAATTAGTTTGGCTTCCAGGTCGAAGTTGGATTTATCAAATACTACGGCTTTGATATTTACGCGGGAAGTAAGATTGGGCTGGCGGTGAATGATTTGAATCCTAGTTTTCACTATGTCTTCCCCGCGCCCCACGAATAGTCCCAAAAGCTGGGAGTCTTCGGTAATTTCAATTTCTTGCTCGGGGATGGAGAAGTCGAGAATAATTTTACGCATTGTCAGAAGCTAGCTCATCAATTAAGTACGAGTTACCTTCAAGCTTGTTTTCTTGCCTCAGAAACTCGTAGAAACCTGAAATGCTGGAAACATTTTTATCTAGTACTGCCTCATAGATCCAAGCTGATGAGATCTTAGCATTTCCGTTAGTCCGATCTTTAATTGCTGTGTTTAGTTTGTCAGCCCATAGCTTAAGTCTGATGGCTGTTGGCTTATTTTCTGCGGTGACTTTAGACTGAATAGCTGCAAGCTTGTTGTTATCAAATGCCGAAGATGGTTGGTAATGAATTTGTACTTCCCAGTCTTCTTTCAGTTCTTCATCGGACAACTTGTTAAGACTGACGTAGTAACTGTAATGTTCACCTTGTTCTGGATTGAATTGATGATCTTTGGTGTAGTTATAGTAGTCGATAGCTGTGAGATGTCGAATGCCTGGTGTCAAAGTTAACTGTTTAATCAATTCCACCCATTTATCTTTAGCCACTGTATCAACAGTAATGGAAAAGTCGATATCCTTAGCCAGCATTAATCCCAGACCTTTAGCACCAACTAAATGCACGTTTCCAAACTGTGACAAAATATTTTCTAGAGCAAGCTTGGAAATGATTTCATCTGATTGTGATTGCCGTCTTGCTTCCAGAGCTATAAGCTCATCGGCAGGGAGGCTATCGAAACCAAATGTATTGAGTGTCATTTGGCGGATCTCTCAACTTGTCTAATTAGCAGCATTGGCGTTTGCTCATCGCCTTGGCCCATGGGATTGCCTTCCAGCACTAACTCCAAATGCTTGTCATCCCATTTCACGCCTTTGCTTTTGCCGAGAATAGCGGTGGCGACGTTACTAGCGTCGACAATTACTGACGGAATTCCCAGGTTATCTTCGATCTCCTGACACACCTTAGATGGATGCGCGGGAGCTAGCATCGCGTATTCATTAAATGGCGGAATGGCGATTGGGTTAAATCCATCAATGACATTAATCTCATGACCCGCAATTCTGTAGAACCAACCCGGTTTACCAAATACGAACTTCATAATTCCACCGCCGACTACTGCCAAGATCATCCGCAAGTATCCAGCTTCATTGATCGCTACCTGCATTTTGCGGGGATTTTCAAAGCCCACATCGTCTGGATATTTAGTGACAAATTTGACAATAAATTTGGCCAATATGCTTGGCTCCACTTGTGACTGGTGTACCACACGCTGCTGACAGATAGAGATGACTTTCTCAGAAATGATTAAGGTGTCGCCTTTTTGAAACGATGGCACCACAAATTCTTTGACTAATTCTAAATAGCTGTAGCCGATGGGTACTAGCTTAGTTTTTACCGGGAATCTGGCGTATTCGACTTCATCGACGGTATGGTTAAGTGTGCGCTCGTGATTAGGAGTTTGTTGTAGACCAAATTCGGCCATATTGTAGAAAGTTAATGCTGGAATGATATTACCACGTTGGCGAGGTAATTAACCATCTTGCTATCACTGAGCGATTGCCTTAGGATTAACTATGGCGCAAACGATTGTCAGTCAGGAAAATAATCCTTTCTTCGAGAAAGAAATACAAAAACCGAAGACGGGCGCGAAGATAATAAATATTCTGCAAGGTATGGTCATCTTTGCTTTCGTTCTCATATTCATTTACTTATTCCTAGCCACGCCAAATCAGGTGGATGGAAACTCTATGTTCCCGACATTTCATAATAAGGAAGTCCTATTGACCTACCGATTGGTGGGAGTGATTGGTGATACTGATTTGGGCCGGAGCTTAGGGATTACTTACCATCATGGCGATGTAATTATTCTGCAGAAGCCTGGGTTCAACGAATTTATTAAACGTGTGATTGGTTTGCCAGGTGATACGATCAAAGTCCAAGGCGGACACGTGTACCGCAATGGAGAATTATTAGTTGAGCCTTACTTAGGCCCAACTGTGTCAACGAATGCTGGTGATCTGTTTGCCGAAGGCGCAGAATTAACGGTGCCAGACCACAATGTGGTGGTGATGGGTGACAACCGCCCCGGGAGTTATGATTCTCGGTTCCAGGGAATTGGATTTATCAAGATGGAATGGATCAAGGGCAGAGTGCTGGTGAGATTGTTCCCGCTAAATAAATTGGGACTTACCCAAAATGCAGATTACGTATATCAATACGACCCGGCAGATGCTGGCGGCCCACCGCCGCTAGAATAGAATTCTGATTTATAAGTTAAATTTGGATATGAAAACTATACTTGTTGATGCCATCGGCGCATTTATCGAAGAAGGCAAAGGTATTTTTGCAGAAATGCACAACCTACTAGATACTTACCCCAATCCCAAAATAATTCTTACGGGTGCTAATGACGAACAGATGAATGAATTTGGACTGCACGATTTACCATATGAATTATTCACCTTGAAGCATAATCCCGAAAAATCTGATCCCGAGTATTACCGCATGATGCTGGAGCATTTTCATTTAAATGCGGACGATGTGATTTATTTTGAGCACAACACCCAAGCGAAGCAAAGCGCTGAATCAGTAGGTATCAAGACATTTCTGTATGAGTCAGATAAACGAGACCTCGAGGCACTCAAGATATTTCTCGATGAGAATTTGCAAGAAGCATAATGAATATCAACTTAGAAAGTCTTAACTTCAATTTCACAAAACAGCCTCTGTTAATTGGAGGCAAAGCTAAAGAATATTATGAAATCAGAAAAGCTGGTGCTGATACTGATTTAGTCGTTTCCGCGGAAGATTATGAAGCTTTGGCTAAGCAATACCCCGATAATCTTAAAGATTTGTGGGGTGATTTGGGAGTTGTAGTTGGAGAATTTGAGATTTGGAAAAGTATTGTGCTGTTTGACTATGACTACTTGAGTCGCGATGCGATTCAGGAAGACGGTTACAAAGTAATTGCCATAGATCGGTTGCTATTGCTGACAGCTTTGGGAATGAAAAAAGAAAAGTACATGCAGGATCTCAAGCTGATAGTCGACAAAATAACTCAACTGCAATATAAAGGCTTTGATACTAGTAAATACCAGCTAGCGGCTGAGAACCTTGAAGCTATCTACATACCGCCGCAGCCATAGCTCTGTCGATAAAATTCTCCAGAACATCAAACCATCCCCGCGTTTCTTGCCGGCAATCCACAAGTTGAATTCACTCAATACTTTGTCTGCGTCCCAGAATTTGCGACTGCGGAATGATTCCGAGCCAAAGATTTCGCGTAAATTGTCAGCCTTGGCCTGCAACCATTCCCATTCAGAATTCACAAACCCGATCTTGCTACGACGTAACCGAATTTTCTCCGGCATTAAATCTTTCATCGCATTACGATACACATAGCGATTCCAGCCCATCTTGATCTTCTGATCGATTGGCAATGAGAAAATGAACTCCACATATTCGTGATCTAGGAACGGCACACGCGATTCGATCGAATGCGCCATGGAATTCTTATCTTCATAGCGCAACAACCCTGGCACGGAAGTAGCAGTTAAATCTTCAAACAGTCTTTCGTTCAAATTACGTTTGTGATGGAAATAGATAGAGTCTGTTTTCTGCAGCTCATCGATTTCTGGTTTATTTACCATATCCATGACGTTTAGTTGGACATCTTTGTGCAGCATGCCATCTAATTTGGTGCGCATGAAGCTGGAATACAGATCAAACCCTTTCACAGTTTCCCGCAAGATATCCCAATATGCTCCGGCATCACGTGCCGAATTTACATAGCTGGCAAAGTAAGGAATGTAGCCAGCGAGCAATTCGTCACCACCTTGTCCGGACAATAAGACGCGGACGAATTTATGGGCTTCGCGCATGACCGTGTAGTAAGCGTAGGGCGCGGTGCTGATAGTCGGTTCTTCTTGGAAATATACCCATTCATCCAATTCTTTCCAGAATTGCTCGACGTCGGGTACGACTTTATGACTTTCGGCCCCAGTGTAAGCCAGCACTTCGTCGATGTACTCGGATTCGTCGATAGTTTCTCCGGGATGAATTGCGGAGAATGTCTGCAGCTTATGTTCCGTATGCAAGTCTACGCCTTCGCTCAACATCTTGGCAGCGATGCTGGTGACAGCGCTAGAATCCAAGCCACCAGATAGATTCACTCCTAGCGGTACATCAGAGATCAAATGCAAACGCATAGACTCCATTAGTTTTTCCCGTAGGTCGTCAGCATATGCTTCGTCGGATTTGGTAGAACCAAATTGGGTGGTAACGGTAGGTTTCCAGTATTTGGTGAGTCGATAATTGCTTGCGGAGTCGATTACCATGTAGTGGCCCGGCATCAATCGTTTGATGTTCTTGAAGAACGTACGCTTAGTATCGTCGTGGACACGAGTCACCAAGAATTTATACACCGAGAAATCATCAGCGGTGCGATCAACATCCCAAGCAGATAAAATTCCCTTAATCTCGGAAGCAAATATAATTCTTCCGTCTAATTCTGTGTAGTAGAGAGGCTTGATGCCCAAACGATCGCGGGCGATGATCATTTCATTTTTCTTGTGATCGAACAGGATGATGGCAAACATGCCACGCAAATGGCTGAACACATCTAATCCCCATTCTTCATAGCCGTGGATGATGGCTTCGCTGTCGGACTGGGTGTGCATGGTGTGGCCTTTTTCTTTCAGCTCGGCTACCAGTGCTTGGTAGTTGTAAATTTCTCCATTCCACACACATTCAACCTGGCCGTCTTCGGTTTTGATAGGGTAGATATTCTTGGAGAGATCGATGATGGACAATCGGCGCATGCCGCAATGAAAGTTGTCCATTTGCATTATTGCTTCGTCATCTGGTCCGCGATGGAATTCAGACTTGAGCATTGTTTTCAATTTGTCAGGAGCAGGCTCACCAGTAAAACCGACGATTCCGCACATAGGTTTGATTAGTTAATAGCGCTAATAGTATAGCAGGTATACCTCACGGCTAAGCCCTGGTTTAACTTAAATTTAGTCGAGGAATATAGTATGTAGATATACAATTTAGTGTTGCCTTTATCTCAGCTTGCTTCTCGCTGCAGATATTTATACACGCAAGAATTATTTGTTAATCAACTTGCATGATAGATTTACTATCCAAACTTCTACCTTACGCTATTATCGTGTCGTTGATATCTTTGGTTGACTTCGTAGCCTTATTCCGCACGAAGTTCATCACCCACTTTACGGTTCACGACAAAACTATTCCTAGTAATGACTTCACCATTCTGATTCCTATCTTTAACAAGATTAAGTATCTGAAGTATGTAGACTTCCTCAGCCAGTATCCAAACCAAGTTGTGCTATGCACTACCGATAGAGAGACGCCAGAATTTTATGCTGAGCTGGAAGCAATTGCGAGTAAGTATAAGTTCCGGATTTTTAGGTCGAAGTTAATTCAGTCTGTAAAGAAAGGTCACGGTGTGAATCCGTGGAGATTGTTCAGTAACACCCTATTGTCTCAAGCTCAAGGCGAGCTGATTTCCGAAAACATTCGCGACGAAATTATCCGCGAAAGTTTCGACGTGGTAACCACGAAGTACTGTATTTTCGTTGATGGCGATACTATTGCTAAAGAGCACCTGAGCAAACTTGTGGGACTGATGATAGAGAAACAGCATGACCTGGCTTCAGTTAGAGTGTTGGCATCAAAGCAAGATACGATTATGGAAAAGCTGCAATCTATTGAGTATCAAGTGGCGATGGACGCCCGTAAAATCTATCCATGGCTGACTTCGGGAGCCGGGATGGTGGCTAGGACTGAAGTTATCAGAGCGATTATGGGACATCATTCGCTGTTTTTCAGTGGTGGCGATATCGAGATCGGCAAGCTGGCGGGAATGTTGAAATATAATGTAGGGCATTTATATTTTGAATTCTATACAGACGTGCCATCTACTTTTCGTGCCTGGTTTAAGCAGAGAATGGCTTGGTTTGGTGGTGGATTCAGGCATGCCATTGTTAATTGTACTCAGTATACTTGGAGGCACCCATTCTTCTACTTCTATACCACGGTGATTGTGTACTTGTTGACGCCGCTGAAGTGGTACGAACTCATCATGTATCCGTTGGCTTTGCCAGCCACGGTTATTTTGTATTGGATTTTAATATTCACGTTTCATTGGCAGGAAAAGAAATGGTACTACTTCTTGTTTCCGTTTTACGCGATTATCCAAGTGCTAGTGCTGGTACCATTAGGAGTGTTCATGTATTTCAACATGGCTTACCGCTCGCGAAACGTCGGTATTATCAAGTTGCGGCCCCAAAACCAGGTTCATATGCATAGACGATTATCTGAGAAATATGCCTTGGCATCTAAAGAAGATTAAGATGCGATTGTGGCTGCTAGCTATGATTGCGGTTGCTCTAATTATTATCGCCATTCTCATGGCTATGTTGACGTCGCCACAAGTACCAGTAGAATTCCCTAAGAGCTACGAGGTAAGCATTTGGCAGTGGGATGGCCCGTCACGTCAGCCCGGGAAATTGGATGATGTATTTCAGAAGTTGGAGGCAGATGGATTTTCTACCATATATCTAAATGTCAGTGACTATATCGATTATTACGAGCTGACAACTCCGGATCGTGCAGGCAAATTAGCTGACTTTGTCACGCAAGTGAGTACTTACATTTCCACCGCCTATAAATACAACCTTACGGTACAAGCGCTGTTGGGCAACCCTATGTGGTCAAATAGCTCACATCGCTATATAAATCAGTTAGCCATAGACTTCGTAACCCAATACAATTCTCAAGCTGCAACGAATGCCAGGTTTACTGGAATCCAATTTGATCTGGAGCCGTATGGGCAGAAAGACTTTCAGTCAAATCAAGAGTCGCTGATGCAGGATTACTTCGATACTGTCGATACCATTGTTTCTGGAGTGGTGCGGTACCGCGATCAGTCACAAGACCCAAACTTTAAGCTAGGGTTTACAGCCCCGTTCTGGTACGACGGTACTGGCAATCAACTCCATAAAGTTATCAGAAATGGCAGCAGCGCCTACCCCATATTCCAACTAATCAACGTGCTCGCCAAACAACCCAATACTTACA
>CAYXSB010000039.1:0-7312 GCA_964466865.1 uncultured Candidatus Saccharibacteria bacterium | reverse complement strand
CGACCCGGTGCTCGGTGTCGAAGAAACTGCCCCAGCTGCAAAAGCTAAGTCTAAGAAAAAGAAAGGTGATGATGACGATGAAGATGATGACGATCTAGACTTGGACGAAGACGAGAGTGAAGATGATCCTGATGCTGAAGATCCTTGGGAAGATGATGACGATGAACTTGATGACTCTGATGAGGAAGAAGATGGCGAAAAGGATGATATCAAGGAGCATGAAGTCAAGAAGATTGGTGCGGAAGACTTAGATCTAGAATTGGAAACAGAAAACGATATGGTATAAGTTGAGTTAGTCGAACAAGGTCTATGCTGTCTTATCGGATAGCATTAGGCCTTGTTTGCTGGTTAATGGTGAGGTGCTAGCCAGATTATGCTTCTCAATGGTGAAGTATTGCAGTTTGGCTAACAGCGTTTGATTTTCCGGCTCTTGGGTCAATTGCTGGCGCAGATCGAGGATTTGCGATTGTAGATAAGTACCATAAAGCACTTTATATACCCACGCAAACTCTTGCTGAATATCTGCGATATTACTCAGGTCTGTCATTAATACTTGTTGTAGGACTTCACCGGCACCATCAGATATTTCCTGGGAAATCTTGCCATAGTCTAAAACGCCCTGAGTATGAATCAGCTTCAGATATAGTTCGCGACAATTGATATCCCGGAAAATTTCAGCGCTAATCTCCAGGCTGGCAAAGTTTTTGAGCTGAACCAGTAGCGCCAATAAGTATATTTCCTGAGGGCTGACGTGGGTTGGAGGCGCTAATTGTTTAGTCTCTTCGGCAGGCACAGCCTCATGTCTGGGCGATATCACACCTTCTACCTGCTCTAGGATTACTTGCTTGGACACACCGACTACCATTGCTACTTGCTCGGCAAAATGTTGTTTTTGGACTTCATCATGCAGGACTCGCAATACTGCCACCATGCGTTCGCTAAAAGTGGATTTGCCGTCAGCAGTCCCTAGGTCTAGATCCTTTTGGTATACCTGCATCAAATGTGCGACCGAGTTCATAGGATTGGCTACGGTTTCTGCCCACTTTGCTGGTTCGTGGTTGATCATGTCATCTGGGTCCTGATAATTTCCTAGCGGCAAAGCTCTGTGTTTGAGGCCTACCCGCTCGGCAATCTCGATTCCGCGCAGTAGCGCTTTCAAGCCAGCAGCATCGCTATCAAAGCTAAAGTAGACCACATCCGCAAAGCGTTTGATCAATTTGCACTGTTGCTCTGTCAGAGCTGTACCACCGGTGGCCACAATATTTTCAATTCCGACTTTGTGTGAAGATAGTAGGTCGATATTTCCTTCTTCCAGGATCAGGAACTTCTGAGAGCGGGCAGCATCGCGAGCTTGATAAATTCCCATGAGAATTTCGCCTTTTTTGTACACAAGTGTTTCCGGAGAATTCAAATATTTCGGTGCATAATCGCTTGGTCCCACGATTCTGCCGCTGAAACCAATAGGATTACCGTTCAAGTCTAAGATCGGCAGAATCAGACGATCGCGAAACTTGTCATTAAATTGTCCGTCTTTTTCTACCATCAAACCCCATGTAGCTAACTCTGATGGCTTGTATCCTTTGGCTACCAAGAAGTTCTTCAGATTGTTACCTTTAGGTGCGTAGCCAATTGCGAACTTTTGCATTTCCTCAGGTCGGATCTGGCGCTTGCGCATATATTCTCGACCGGGCTTGCCGGATGGATGAGATTTCAAAATGTAGTTCCAGAATTTGGCGGCGAGCTTGTTCGCTTCGATGATGCGGGCTTTTTCTTTCTTGAGATATTCGTCTTTTTCGGAGTAGTTGCGTTTGAGCTCATAACCGGCTTTCTCGGCGGCGATAGTTAAGGCTTGGGCGAATTCCACGCGTTCAATTTTCTGAATGAAGCTAATCACATCGCCGCCTTCGCCACATCCAAAGCATTTAAATATCTGCATGTCTGGCGTGACGATGAAAGATGGAGTATTTTCTTTATGAAAAGGACACCGGCCTTTGTAGCTGCGACCAGTGCGTTTGAGATCGGGGACGTATTGCTTGATTACTTCCACGATATCTAGTCGTGATTTTATTTCGTCTACTTCAGACATGTTGCTTGTAACAGAATTCCAATTGAATATTATCCGGATCACGGAAGGCTAGAACGTAAGAGTCATTACTCAGCTTCTCCAGTTCGCCGTGTGCGATCTTTTCCTGGTCTAAGAAATTGGTTACTTCATCAAGATCTTCAATTGAACTTAGTTCAAATGAAACATGGTCCATTCCGACATTGAATTCGGAGAAAACGGTATCCTTAAGCTTTTGATTATGGTCGGTAAGCCCAAGATAGAACTTCTTGCTGACCTGAAACATTACAAAGTTAGGATGAGAAGCCACAAGCTCAAAACCGGGAAGCTTGGAATAAAACTCTTGCGACTTCGCTAAATTCTTAACGGTAAGTTTAATATGATGAATGCCAACTATTTTCATGAAATCAGGAGAATTAACTGGTCTGATTCTAGCATGCGGGGGTTAATTAATTTCCTGTGCTAGAATCCGGAATTGAAAGGAGGTGGAGTATGCCATTCGTACCAGAGACAGCGGCAGAGCACGTCAGAGATTTGCGTAGTCGCGGGATTCATTCCGCGCCAAATATGCTGATTGATTGCCTGCGTTCGGACGTTGCGGCGCAAGAGTTGAGTCAGCTATGCGGATTCAACGTGCGCGTTTCGCACAATGGTGGATGTGAGTATTCCCTCTATTTCTAGTCATATTGGCCAGGGTAATCCCTGGCCAATGGTTTTGTTTAGAAGTCGTAGCCGGTGTATCTGGCGACGTTGGTAGTGACCAGTTTGCCCGGGTGTGGCTGGCTAGGGTCAATTACATACAAGCCTTTGTTCGAGCGGTACAGTACGTATCCAGCTTGCTGGAATATAGCTTCAGCACCTTCGGTATTATTGCTAAAGCCACTCAATTTGGTATCGGTATTTGTACTTAAGTTCGTCATGAACAAATTAGTATTGCCGTCGCGGATATCGATAAATATCACTTCAGTCTCCGAGCCCTTCACAAATTGGAATTGGCTACCTGTAATCGAAGCTTTCACCAAGCTGTCTTGTTTGGTACTAAATGTGTACATATGTAAATCTTGCAAGTTAGTGCTGGTGTTGGTTGTAGAGTACAGTACGCGGTCGCCGCTATTGCTCACGCTGTATACGATCATGTCGGGTTTGCTGAGAATGAGGCTGCCGTGACCAGCTTTGCTATCAGTGGATGAACGGTACAAGCCATTAACAGTCTTATCTACGTTCTGCATGCTATACCAGATAGTAGTGCCGTCATCAGAAATCTCTACATGATCGAAGCTACCGTCTGGAATTGTCTCGATGGTATTGCGATTATTTCCCTGTAAATCCATGACTTCCAACTTGCGACTCTTGTCGGTGGTCCCAAATGTGACGTCGGCAAGTTTACCGGCTTTCAAATTTGGGATTATGCGCCCTAGGTTGTCGGTGGATGTAGTTACTCGTTGAGGATTGCCGCCAGCGACAGGTACGACATATGCCAGCATGCTAGTGACTCCGATATCGCTGTGCAAGTTGTCGCGAGTAGACATAAAGTACAGATTGCTATTATCGATGTATTCCCCGTAGGCTTGAATATCCCCGGTCGTCAGCTGTTTTTCGTTAACTCCATCAAAATTGGCGACAAATAATTCTAAGACGTTGTTCACCTTACGCTGGAATGGCAAGAAGCCTTTCTCTACGACTTTAAAGTTGAATAGCTGGTTTTCGCCTTGAGCGATGGTGATAGTGTAATCGCGAGTTTCGTAGCCCGGGTATTCTGTGCGCAGTTTATATTCTTTGCCAATGTCCAGGTCGCGCACTCGCAAGTTGCCAGTCTGGTCAATCGCAATGAACTGATCATCTACCCCTTCTACAGTCACTTTCAGATTTAGTACCAAGTCCTCGCGGATCCAGCTTTTGACTGAAGCGACGATGTCTCCAGCAGCCGTAAGTGGGATATCCGGCAAGCTTTGATCGCCTGCAGCTAATTGAAACTCTCGAGTTTCATCTTTGAAATTGATCGACTGGAAAGTGAAGGTGGTTTTGCCTGTAGTTAGCTCCAGAGCCTTGAACGTGCCGTCGGCATTCACCCTAAACTCCTTGTCATTTATTAAGATGCGATCGTTAGTGAATTGATATCCAGCGGTCGGCGGAATCAGCTTGCCGGACAGAGTCGCAATTCCGGATTTCTTGAGGGTGAATTGACGATAATTGCCATAGCTAAGAAATCCGCGGGCTAGAGCCACTTGCTGGGTCAATTCTTCATAACCGTTAGCTTTGATATCTACGGTATAGGTGCCGATGCTTAAGCCGCCGATATTAAATTGACCGCCGTTGGCAGTGGTGCCTTGCTGGCCGTCGATAGTAATCGTGGCTCCATCTACAGGCTGATTAGCATTGTCGATGACGTTTCCGTATAGGCTGAGTTTGAAAATGGAGGTATCGATGGAGGTGACCATCAACAGAATTACGACTAGGAAGAACGCCAATACTGCCGCCAGTCCTGCGAATAAGACTTTGAATACTAAACCGACTCTGCCAGTCCAAGGGATAAAGTTGAATAACATCTTTCCCTTGCCGGTTTTGTCAGGTGGCACCGTGCCACTAGGCACTGTTGGTTTGGTTAAACCAGGAGAATTCTTCTGCTCGATACGACGAATCGCCTGCACCGCGGCTGGCAAAAACGATGTAGGTGCTGGTTCCGGCGCGGGTACGACGGCAGGAGTTTCCGGGATGGGAGTAGTTGCAGGTGTATTCTCAGGCATTTGATACAGTTAATTTCCTCAATATATTATCAGGTTAATGCCAACAGCAGAAATCGGATTTGACACCAGGGCTGGTTTTACCGAAAATCGAATTACTATTAATAACGTAAATATGTCTGAAGAAACTCCACACGTCGTAGTTAAGCATGTTCGGAACTTTAAATTCCCCTTTATCGCCAGCGTGATTCTGAACTTATTCCTGGCTGTGGGACTAATCGCATGGGGCATCGGTGGGTATCTACTGTATTCTAATGCTGCCAATCAAGTAGCTCAGTTGACTGCCGATAAGCAGGCCGCAGTTGATCAGTTGGCAGCTACTAAGTCTACGGCATCAACTTGTGCCGATCAGACTGTAGATATTGTGGCCGGGAAATATACTTTACCTTGCACTTGGCATTCTTATTTTGAATCGCGTCCTACAGAAGCACTAAGCATCGGCTACGCCAATGATGGCCCGATATTCCTGTACGGTGCGTCTGACGCTCCTGTCGGGAAAGTGAGTATTTCGCTGCAACGCTATTCAAATGACATCGGCAATTACAAAGCCGATCCACTGTCAGATACTATTGCCACTGATACAGCATCGGGAGCTGTAGTGACTGATGTGACTAGTGCCAAGGGTATCGTATTTAAAAAAGAAGTTCAGTCTTCAATGTTTGCGTCTACCGGTTACTATGCGCAAAAAACTAAGGATGGAGTAGTGTATGTAGTGGGATTCTTTACTCGCAGCGACAAAGATTACGCTGTTGATCTAATGAATTCGTTTGAGTGGGAGCTATAGTTAGACTACCTCTAGCTTGTAGGCGACGATCTCGTCGTTGGACTGGATGTCGGTGACGACTGGGGAGATTAGAATTCCGCATTCCTGACCTTTTTTGGCTTCCTTAACCTCGTCTTTTAATATGCGTAGAGAAGAGATCTTGCCGCGACCAATTTCGGCGATGCCTTCTTTGGTGCTGAGTCTGGGACGCTCCACGTAGACTTGGTAGCCTTTTAACATCGTGCCTTTTATCACTTCGCAACCAGCGACCATGTCGCCGTTAGTCAGTGTGAACACTTGTTTGACGCGAGCCCGGGCAACTTCTACTTCTGCTTCTGGAGGTTCGATTAATCCTTCCAAAGCACCAGACAGTTCATCAACCATTTCGTAAATAATTTCATAATTACGCATGATGACTTTGTCCTGGCGCGCCAGCTTGGTTACTTGATTGTTTGCTGGCAGTTGGAAGCTAATTACAATTCCGCCGGCGGCTTTAGCTTTCTTGACGTCATTTTCGGTGACTTCGCCAGTTTCGGCGCTGAGGATACGGATGGTTTTCTCGTCATCTCCAAGTTTCTTCAATTCGTTTTTCACGGCCTCCAATGTGCCTTGGGTAGAAGCTTTGACAATCACGTTCAAGATTTTCTGACCTACGCCTTTGTCTTCGGCTTGTTTCTGTACGATGAATTTGAACAATAGAGAATTAGCATCTGAGGTTTCCGCAGCAGCAGTTTCTTGGACTACGGCTTCGGACTGCAATTCCTCCTGCAATTTGCTGGCTGATTTCTCGTCGCTGACAAAGTATTGCATGTCTCCGGTGCGGGCAGATTTCTTCAATCCTGTAACCCAGAACGGATCAGACTCCATAATCACATCAGTGTTTTGCTGATTCTGATCTAAGTATGATCTCACTCGGAAGTATTCTTCGCTGCTAACGCCGAAAGCTTTGACGTTTAATTCTCCAGCCTTAAGAATGCATAATTCTACGTGGCCGAGACGTTTGTCCATAGTGGACTCCAGCACGTAGGCTTGAGCTAAGGTGCCAGCACGACTAGCGTGAGGCTTCAGCTCGCTGACCTCGGCTAGCAACTCAATGCCTTCAACTAATTCTTCAAGGCCAATCTTCTTTGTGGCAGAAACCTCGAAGCACATGGTGTCACCACCGTATTCTTCAACGCTTACACCATAACTGGCAATTTCACGTTTAATTTTCTCTGGCTTCACACCGGCTACATCAATTTTATTAATTACTAGGATGATGGGAACTTTGCTGGCATGGGCAAATTCGATGGATTCTTTAGTTTGGGGTTGAATGCCGTCATCAGCTGCTACTACCAACAGTACAAAGTCGGTGACTTCGGCGCCACGGGCGCGCATCGCGCTAAACGCTTCGTGTCCTGGAGTATCGATGAATGTGATCTTATTTCCGGCTTTAGTTACGATCTGGTGCGCACGAGTGTTCTGAGTAATGCCGCCGTGTTCGGTGGCCGTGACAGTAGTGCCGCGAATCGCATCGAGCAGGCTAGTTTTGCCGTGATCAACGTGACCCATGACTGTAACGATGGGAGTTCTAAATTTTACGGAAGTTTTGGTTTCTGCCTTAGTTTTCTTGGCCATAGACGGCGTGATTTTAGCATAATCAATGCCAGGAAAACTAATTGGCTGTTCCCCTCACAGCTTTGATCTGGACCAGTATCCTATAGCTGCTGAGATATGCTAAAATAGACAGTAAATCAAAGGTAATCG
>CAYXSB010000038.1:2954-7532 GCA_964466865.1 uncultured Candidatus Saccharibacteria bacterium | reverse complement strand
CAAACAAACCGTCAATTAAAATTAAGTCACATACTTTATAGAAAAAATTGCCTAGCTTTTGTGTGCCACGCACTAAAACAAGTTGATTAAAATCATCAAAGCCATATTTCTTTACCATCACTCTATCAGTAAGCATTGCCAGCTCCTTCTTGTCTATTTCTCCTTCGGGAAGTTGTTTCATTAACTCCAAGCATTTCTCCTGAAAGTCAGCATCGTTGAAGGTATGTTGTACCAGCAACCAAGCATCGTGAGCAGCTTCTTCGCCGTACGCTTCCGCAGTGATCCAGCCATGGTCTGCAACTATCTGCTTCATTGCATCTGTATTGACCTTGGCAACTTCATCCATTTTGTCGTAATCTCTTGGTTCAGTCTTGCGCACAGCTTGGTCCTCTTCAGCCATTCGTCGAAGCTTAGCCACCAGTTCTTGCTTTGAATACATAAATCTTGGGTAATAACGACATTCCCTCAGTAGATGACTTTGGGAACTTGGGGTAGTTGGTGGGGCTCGAACCCACGACCTCCTCTTCCACAGAGAGGCGCTCTAACCAACTGAGCTACAACCACCATATGTGTAACCAACTGAGCTATCTATCTGTCGATAGACAGGCAACCACCATAATTGCTAGCAACTGAGCTATCCTACTACGCCGAGGCTACGTAGGACAGGCAATCGCTATATTGTTTGCAGGATGCCTTTGAGGCAATGGATTTTATCATGGACGCCATATATAAGAAACCGCCAGCAGGGTTACTGCCAGCGGTTCTTCAGATTCATAAATTATCAGTTTGGCGTACAATCAGGATCACGTACGTCCGGTGTGTAGCATTGACCGTTCGCATCGCGAACTTCAACAGTTGTAATTCCCCCGAATTTCAAAGAACTCTTGATCTCCTCTCTAGCGTTTGAGCCCATGCTCAAAGACAAACCGGCATAAGCACCACCAGCAGGTGGCTGTTGTGGAGTCAGATCCAAAGTTTTGCAGAATTGTAATTTCACCACAGTTGCAGTCTCACTAATCGTGTAGTCAGCAGCCCCGCAGTTAGATGTGCCAGTAAATCCGGCAAATGCAACACGCAAACCACTCGCCTTCTCAACCGTAGTTGGGCCGGCTAATAGCTGATCAAACGCGTATTTGTACAAATCGGTGGTGCCGGCAGGAGCCTGGCGAGCTACGGCCACGCTAGTCAGTAATCCCGGTGTGGGATCCCCCTGATTAAACGATCCGCTATAGAAGTAAATAGTCGTTGGTGTCGCTGATGAAGGCGTCTTAGTGTCAGCCGGCGGATTTGGATTGGTGGTAATTGCTGGATTTGTGGAAGTCGTAGTTGGTGTAGGCGTCGTCAGTTCGGTAGCCTTCACAATCAAGAACGTGGCCACAGCCACAATTACAATTAGAGCCAATGTATAACAACCGCCGAGAATAACTTTCAAAAACATGGGCATTGGTTTTTTGACAGCAACGGCTTTGGTTACTGCCACGGGAGTAGCATCGGGCATATGAAAAATGATAATAAATCAGTCAATATTATCATAATTATTCCGATGCTTGACGTAGTCCACAGAACCTTTAGAATTAACGTATAAATTATTATTACTTTATTTATGCCAATCAATGTAATTTCAGTTATCCTGTCAGCAGTTGCTGCCATGGTTATAGGATTCTTGTGGTATGGACCTTTATTTGCCAAAGCCTGGATGGCCGAGGTGAAAATGACAATGGATGAAATGAAGGGTGGCAATATGGGTTACATGGTAACCACAGTTGCCGCTTTAGTAATGGGGACAGTCACTTCTTTGTTAGTTCACTTTCTGGGAGTAACTGACATCGTCAATGGCGCGTTCCTGGGTTTGCTAGTCGCCGTAGGTTATGTCGGTACAGCATTTCTAACCACTTACATGTTTAGCCATAAGTCTATGCGCTTATACATGATTGATGCTGGTTACCAGATTCTGATTATTACTTTGGCCGCCATCATCTGCACCGTAATTCGTTAAAGAATCGGTTCGATCTTGAGACCAAGCTGCAGGCTTTCATCGGCCTGCAGTATTTTTTCGCGTTCGCCCAAGATCGCAGTGCGACCATCAGTCTGCATGGCTTGAAGCAGCTTCTCGCCAAACTTGCGGATGTCAGCAATGCTGACACTAAGTAGTTGGTCACGCAGTTTCTGACGTAATTCTGGAGTAGTGCCGGACAGATACCAGTCAAAGGCTACCCAGCCTTTAGATTCTGGTTCTAAGTATTTATCCAACCGTCCGATAGCACCGATGACATTTTTCTCCAATTCCGAGTCATCCAAAGCCACCTTCAGCAAGTAGTCGGGTGTACCTTGATACGCTTGCAGCGTCTGTGTGACGTTGGGATCACGATACGACGCTAGCAACAGTACCCCAATTCTCACTTGGTAATCTGCAAATCCGCCATAAGCTCCGCCTTGCACCCGCACCCGGTTCCAGATGTAATCGCGGTTGAGTAAATTTTGGACTAAGTAAACTGCACCCTGAAGTTCGTAGCCAGTAGCTGCCATATCGAAAGACTGGCCCACAAAGTTAACACTGGCCGGGATGATGAAGCCTTCGTTCTGCTTTAGCAGTTCGTACTTAATTTCCGGCAAGCCGTGATTACGATTGTCTGGGAATTCTTGGGCAAACTTCTGCACATCAGACTTCACCATGTCCCAAGTGTGCGGATCGGCGGTGAAATTAATCATTAGCTTGCCTTGGTTCAAGATAAGCTCGTGCAACTTTTTAAATTCAGCTAGTGCTGATTGCCAGTCATGTTCCACCTGATCCAGCATGCGTCGCAACGAGAATAAGTAGTTGATCCCTGACACTTCCTCGGTGACCAAACACGCTTGGCGATAATGGGCGGCAGCGCGGTTAAATACTAGTGCATGTCCAGATCGCGTCAGCGCTGATTCCAACTTAGCTTTCTCTTCTAGAATTACTTGCTTGAATTTATCTTGCTGGTCCAACTTCACATTCACAATTAATTCCCGCATCAGCTCCAGCAATCGCGCCACTTTATCTTCGGTCGATTTGCCACTGAGAAACAATACTAACTTCCCGATGTCGCCTTCAATTACTGGACTGATATGCAGGTTAGTATCAATGCCGCCAGTATCGAGGTCAATAAGTGTGGCTAATTCTTCATAATCATATTTTTCTGTACCAAGTCGGAATATAGCTTCCGTAAACACTGATAAATACGCTAGTAACTCTTGCGGTAAGTATGTGACATCAAATCCAGCTGCTAAGTACACGATACCGTTGGTATGCAGGTCGTGCCGGAATATGTCCGCAGCACCAACGTGCTCCATTTCCTGGGGAATCTGTCGCACGTGTTTATCAATATCCGCCAGATGCAAAGCTGGCAATGTTGCCAAGTCTTCTGGCTTGTCAGGTGACTGCTGCCATTGCTCGAGTTCTTTCGCCAGAGTCATGATCTGCTGCTTATCAGTTTCCGACATCTGAGCTGCAAACTTCTGCAACTGCTGCTGCTCTTGCGCCTCTAGTCGAGTGATATGCTCTGTGTCTGGAAGCAGGCGTACGATCAATCGGTGCTTGTTATTTAGCAGTTGCGATTTGATTAGATTCTCGAAGTATTTCTCGCCGCCATCAATCCGCTTACGCAATTCTGCAAATCTGGTGGCGAAGAAAAGGCCATCCAAAGGATCTCCACCATATAGCCATGTCTGCATGGACTTTAAGAAAAATACTAAGCCACGTGGATAGCTGCCCGCAGTACTTTCGCGGTATTCAAACTCCACTCGGTTCACCGCGCCTTTGACGACATCTGCGGAGATGCCGTCGCGTGCAAGTTCATACAGCTTGTCCAAGATCAGCTTTTCCACTTTCTCGATATCGATTTCGTCCACTCCCTTTAAACCTGCGGAAAATACTGGCTGACGCAAATCCGTCTCGTAACCGATGCCAGCGATGTCTTCGCCCAAGCCACTTTCCAACAATGCATTTTTCAAAGGTGCAGCGTCTGACTCTAATAATAGGTAATTGAGAATTTCAAATCCTAACCGATCTACGGACTCAGTTAGGTTGTGCAACAACCAATTTATCGTGGTGTAAGCTTTAGCCACACTGCCGACACTTGTGGGATAGCTAGCCTGCACTGTCCTGGCAGAACTGAATTCGGTCTGTAACTCAGGAATCATAGTTTGCTCGCCGACCTCAAATTCCTTCAGGTAATCTTGCACAGCTTGCAGGTGTTGGTGACGATCGCCATCACCGTAAAAGAATATGCGAGCATTGGATGGATGGTAGTGCTGGCGGTGAAAACTGACGAAGTCACGGTAGCTAAGATCTGGGATGTGCAAGGGCTCTCCACCTTGATCAAACCGATATTCATTGTCCGGATATAAACCTTGAGTGATATGGTCTCCGAGAATCGAGTCGGGGTTAGAATAACTACCTTTCATCTCATTGAACACCACGCCTTTGTACATCATGTCTCCTTTGTCGTTCACTTCATAGTGCCAGCCTTCTTGGAAGAACGTTTGCTGGGACAGACGGGGATGAAATACAGCGTCCAGATACACGTCGACCAAATTATAAAAGTCTTTGGT
>CAYXSB010000038.1:0-2944 GCA_964466865.1 uncultured Candidatus Saccharibacteria bacterium | reverse complement strand
GTTTAGAAATGTTTGTAGTGAACTCTTCAACATTTCCAGAAATGGTTCGCGGACAGGATATTTGCGTGAGCCACCTAAAGCCGAATGCTCCAAGATGTGCGCTACCCCTGTGGCGTTGTCTGCGAGTGTACGAAATCCGACGGCGAATACTTTATTCTCATCGTCATTCTCCAGTATCAGTACCTCTGTGCCCGTAACTTTGTGTTTGTACAACAATGCCTGAGTAGTAATCTCGGGAATGTCACGGGTCCATTGTAGGTCGAAGTATTGATCTGTTTCCATATATGGTGTTAAGCCTTAAATATTACCATCTACGGCCGGCTTTAGACGGGAAATTACATCGGCAATTACTTTTGCAAGCTTGCCGCTATCATGACGAATCAGGCTGCGTTTCAATACGTCACCTTTGGCCGTCACGATTCGCTCACTGGCAAGCAGATCTGCCAACACGATTCGTGGATCACCTGTAAGATCATTCATGACCGGCTCGTCATTTTGCATACGGTAGCGAGCCAGGATATCTTCCGGCAGTTCGGCATTATTTACCAAGATGAAATCGACAGGACGCCCAAGATATTTCTCCACTTCCTGCAAATGTTTAGTGGCAGTGTAACCATATGTTTGACCAAATCTGGTGACTAAGTTCATCACGTAGACTATTTTTGCCGGTGTGCGTGACAAGATATCTTTGACTCCAGAAATTACGAAGTTCGCTAGCAAGCTGGTGTACAGATCACCAGGTCCAATAATAATTAAATCGGCATTGGTAATCGCAGAATTAATCAGGGCATGCGTCTCCACTATAGGATCAACCGACAGCTCGGCGATCTGCAGTCGTCCATCGTGAGGATAAGGTGGCTCATCAATGAAATGCTCGCCCACAATCTTAGCGCCGTTTTCGTACTCAGCCACCAAGTTAGTCTGGTGTAGCGAAATTGGGTATACACTACCGCGGATATGCATGAGTTTGCGGACCATCTTGATCGCTTCAACTTCATTGCCCAAGATATCAGTCAGTGCCGTCAAAAATAGGTTGCCAAAGTTATGGCCTTTGAGGCCATCTTCACCTTTATCGAAGCGGTAGGAAAATAATTGACGCAGCAGCATTTGATCCTCTTCATCCTCAGCCAACGCCACCAGACACTGACGCACATCGCCAACTGGCAAGTAGCCAAACTCGTCTTTTAGTCTGCCGGACGAGCCGCCAGAATCCGTAGCCGGAACGATAGCCGTCAGCTTAATTCCCGGTAACCGCTTTAGGCCGGTTAGGACTACGAAGCTGCCGGTACCGCCACCGATGACCGTTACTTTATTCATTACTCATATTAACCCCTGCACGGCCATAGCGGCTACGATTGTCATCAAGTAAATCCAGAAACCAAACACCACTAAGACTAAAACCACCTGGATTATTGGCATAAATCTGTCCAAGATGAAGCTACGAATTGTCAACTGATTGCGAATCTCCAGCAGCACTAAGTTGTGATGATCCCAGATTTGCTTAGCAGCCAGCAATCCCAACACTGCCCACCACAAAATAATCACCACAATCCCCGGATTGGCTAGCAATCCCAGAATAGGTGCCGCGAACACGATGAAGATAAACGGTAAGCTCCACAAAGATTTGGCTGCAACTTCTGCGGCCACACGCTGTAGGGCTAAGTAGAATCCTGCTACAGCCATGATCACGTAAGCAATTATGCCGACTAGACCCTGATTCATAATCACATTGGCAATCAAATTTCCTGCCACTGTAGTACCCACGCCGTTGCCAATAATTATGGCTTTGACACTAGTTAAGGTTTGAAATGCTGTGACGTAGCTTTGCAAGGTCGCCTGCACCAAATCTCCAAATGCGAAATGATTCAACACCATCCAGGCGATAGTTATTACCAACCATACCAATCCTCCTCCAACCAACAGCACGAACAAATTATTCTTAACAAATGTCCGCAACCCGCGACGACGCTTGATCATAGTCATAAAGTCACTGCGTAACTGGGCAACATCAAACTTCAACTGCCAATTCTCGGCAGCCAGCAGACACAATAATGTCATCACTCCCGCAATAAACACCGCGATAAATGGCTGTGGGCCTGCGGCGAATTTCAAGCCTGCAATCAGCGCTACCACTGCCGCAATTCCAGAAATGATTGAGATCCAACTTCTACGAGTTTCTACTGCGAATACTCCCAGCACTGGCACTGCAATTACCACCATCGGGAATAATACAGAATTACCAGTGGACGCAAATAATTGCATCACCGCAGCCACTACCAGTCCTACCATCAATGCAAACTTGGCCCACCGCAACTTTCTACCAGTATTCACAAACACCGTAATTAAGTAATAGAAACCCAGCAAGCACATCACCCATAAACCTCCCAAATATTTAATTCCAGCCGCTCCAAAAGTATTTCGAGAATTTGCTGGCGCAAATAGCAAGCCAGCCAGCACCAAGAACACAAAAATCAATGCCGGCATAAATAACGGCGGATCAGATAACCTCCGCGTACCTACCAAAATCAACATCGCAATCAAAGACGCCACCAAGAACGTGACAATCACGATCAAGTAAGTCGTATAACCAAATTCGGCACTCGCCCAATTAGTTAACAACGGGAACAAAGCAGCAGCCGCCAACAACACTCCCAGAGTCAAACTGGAAATAGCTCTGTAGATAGGCGTAAGATCACCCTTACGCAGCTTGGCAATCCATTCAGGAGAAATCTCAACTCCATAATTAGGGCTAAGCATCAACCGATATGTACGCATAATATGCAAAGAATAATTAAGTAAAAATGGGCTGCTACTATGAAAAATATCACAAATGATGCGCAAAAGCTACTACAAGGATAGTAGGAGCGAGCAAAAAACTAATTTACGCTTAGTTTCGTCCCAAAGGGAAGCCTTCGGCTCTGGTATAAGCCGTGGATGCGAATTG
>CAYXSB010000037.1:0-7578 GCA_964466865.1 uncultured Candidatus Saccharibacteria bacterium | reverse complement strand
TATAGGATCAGAAACAACCTTA
Source organism: uncultured Candidatus Saccharibacteria bacterium (assembly GCA_964466865.1). Classification (GTDB taxonomy): domain Bacteria; phylum Patescibacteriota; class Dojkabacteria; order J137; family JAEUSD01; genus CAYXSB01. Next base: position 7,556 of record CAYXSB010000037.1, on the reverse strand, counting down.
TGAAGACTTACAAGTTTCATCAGGTATTCCTCATGCTGCTCGACAGTATTGATAGATTCGACAAGCGTATTTCTCTTTTCGATAAGCTTGCTACGTCTTTCGTTCAAATGCTGCTGCTTCTCTGCTGCTCTATTAGCCTTATTAACAGCTGCGTTAAATGACCTGTAAGTTCCTTTCCATCCCATATATAGGTGTATAAGTATCTGATTCTATAACACTAACGAAATAAGATAAATATAGCTGATCAAGTGCATGTTTTTAGAAATGAGTGTTTAGGGCCGATACTAAGAAACAATAAGCAAAATCATAGTCAATTAGCCAGTTAATGCTCAATGCTCCAATCCCCGCAAAACCCTTACTAACTATGCTATAATTAGCCCATGCTGAAACTGCGTACACTTGCTGACGTGGAGAATTTATCGGGTAAGACAGTTCTTGTCCGATCCGACCTCGACGTCCCAGTACAAGACGGTCAGGTACAAAACGATTTCCGGTTAAAGAAAGCCGTAAACACCATCAAGTATCTGTCCCAGAAAAAAGCCAAAGTCGTGGTCTTAGCCCACTTAGGCCGTCCAGAAGGAGAATACCGTGACGACCTATCTTTGATGCCTGTTCGCTTCGAACTAGGCAAACTCCTAGACACACACATCAAATTCGCCCACTTACCCAACAGCCGTAACTCTATCCGCTACATGGAAGATGGAGAAATCTTGCTGTTAGAAAACATCCGTTTCAATAAAGAAGAACAAAGCAAAGACGCTAAAGTCAGATCAGAATTCATCAAACCTTTGATCGAATTAGCCGACTATTTCGTCAACGACGCCTTCGCCACTTACCGCGAAGAAGCTTCCAACTACGACATTGCCAAATTAATCAAGAATCCTATCGCCGGACTGCAAATGCAGGCCGAGGTGGAGAATCTCACTCGCTTGCGCGATAATCCAGAGCATCCATATGTCGCCGTCATCGGTGGCGCCAAAATTGATACCAAGATTGATGTATTGATGGACCTTGTCACCAAAGCTGATTACATCCTCATCGGTGGTGCCATGGCCTACACATTCCTGAAAGCTCAAGGAATCAAAGTTGGTAAATCCAAAGTAGAAGAAGATAAATTAAAAGTAGCTGAGCGCGTACTCAAGGCTGCCAAGAAATCTGGCTGCCAAATCATGTTGCCGGTAGATCACATCTGCGGTGAAGAATTTGATGCCAAGACTAAGCCTGTTACCCTTGATACCCAACACATTCCGTCAGGATTAATCGGTCTGGATATCGGTGAGCGCACATTGGCTCAATATCTGGAGATCATTAAGAGCGCCAAGACCATCCTGTGGAATGGTCCAATGGGTGTATTTGAGTGGGATAAATTCTCCCGTGGTACTGAAGCAGTCGGTGAATACATTGGCCTATCTGCTCCGAAAGAAACGTTCAAAGTTGCTGGCGGTGGCGATACTATTTCCGCGATGGAGAAACTCAAAGTCAATTTCCGCAACTTCAATCATGTATCTACCGGTGGTGGTGCGATGTTGTCCTTCCTCGCTGGCGAAGACATGCCAGCTATCGATTTGCTGGCTAGCAAATCCACTAAGAAGAAATAATTAAGTCACACCTACTGGCTCTAAAGCCACTAACTTCTTTCCTGTCATTTTTTCAACTGAAGCAACATATTCTGTAAACGGCTCTAGACCAATCTCTAGCCTTCTTTGTTCGATATGCTCAATATCAAATATAGGGTTCAAGGCCAAGTCGCCTTTATCGTTCAAGACTTTCATCTGTGTACCATACAGCTGATAACCTTTTTCAGAAACTAACACTCTGTCTTTGAGATAAGCATACCCACGCCCATATATATTACTCTTGTCAGATTTATCCAGCAGCTCTAAGTATTTCTGCTGAACTTCGTGCGATGAATGCATTACTACAAGAGCAGCGTTTCTAGCTGCATCTTCACCAAAACGTTCCAAGTCAACGACTCCAACCTCGTTGATTATCTCCAACATTTGTTTGGAGTGTTCCTGAGCTATCTCTTCAAAGTTATCGGGTTTCTTAGGAAAGTCTTTGCGTGCGGCTTCATCAATCTCTGTCATTATTTTTAGTTTTTTCTTTATACTTGTAATTGTCATCAGTAACATGATAAAGGAGAACTAACATAGTTAGCTCTCCTTTGAGATTAGCAGCTTTCCAACAATTCGGCCAAAAAATAGACCGCAGCAGTTTGCTACGGTCCATTATCACTAGTTCTCAGGCAAGTTCGCCAGAAAGTTAATCTGCTCGGTGGTCAAAACTTGTTTGGCCCACAATCCGACCAGTGTCAGCACACTCCGACCCTCGGCTTCTTGCAGGGTATACACGCCTACGATTGAACCCAGCGGTCTGTATTCGGATCGCCACAGCGATTCCGAAATAGTAACACCACGGCCCTCCAGAAACAGCCATACCCGCCAGTTGGGAAAGCTTTTCGGCCTTTCTGTCATGGTCAGCAGTTCAATTACCCGGATAGTTGCTTTGTCACCTTCTGCGCCACGACCACTACCCGTTACCGTCCAGCTGCCGCCTGCGGCGCTGAACGTAAGCCGGTAACTACCGTCTGCAATAGTGATATTGCTTTCGTTACGCCAGATATCGACGAACTGATCGACAAATTTCGCTTCGTCGAGTTCAAACGAAAATCCAACGCCGAGCAGGTAAGGAAACAACAGCCTGAGGTTTGCAATGAGCTTCTGCATCAAAGGAACTCCTTCTAGTGTTAGTGATATAACAATTATATCATACTATAGGTCAATCCCTCCATAAATGTGGTATAATTCTCCAGGTCTACTCCTGACGATTGCTGCTAAGTACATTGCTTGGCAGAGGAAAGTCTGGACTCCAATTTGGTTTCGTAGCTCCGCCAAAGGCGGACAAGCCGTTATTTCTTTTCGAAGGAAATGCCGGCAACGAAATAGGCACCTCTAACCCTACGAAGCTTTAGCGTAGTAGGGGTAAAGGCTGGGCGCGAGCTCAGGGTAAAGGGCCACAGAAATAAACCGCCCCGAGTATTTATATTCGGAGTAAGGGTGAAATGGTGGTGTAAGAGACCACCGGCGCTGGCAGTAATGTCCGCGTGCTGGTAACCCCTGTCTGGAGCAACTCATATCGCGCAAGCGGTCAGAGGCATAGATAGATAATCGTCTGAAACACAGAATCCGGCTTACGGAGTAGACCTAATAGGAAACACAAACTTCACCAGCCATATTAATGGCTCCACTGCGTAGGTAAATGCTTGCGCTTGCATCTCTTTAATCAACACTTGCGCCCGCAAGCTTTCCACATCATCCAGTTCTAATAAATCCACGCTCAACTCATATACCTCGTTGAGAATATCTCCTAGATACGACTGATATACAAAGCTGGTCGCCAATAGTCCAAACCCTACAAATGCCGCGACTACACCCAATGGCTCATATACATAAACATGAGCGACATAGATGAGAATTTCCAGTAAGAATAACCCAGCCTGAACTCTTCGGGTCTTGCGCAGCAGCGTGTAGGCTGGCAGCAGCAGCAACATTTGAAACAACACGAACACATTGTGGTACAGCCCAGAACTGTACACGATCTTACGATTCAGTAGCAAAGCATCCGCCTCCACTCCCGCAGGCCCTGGTACATCCGCATCGACTTTAATATTCACCGCCGCATACATGCGGCTATATTTTTGCAACAGCTCCACTATCGTCACCTTGCTACCCAATGGCTGCGAAAACTTACGGGATAATCCCCGTAAATTCCAAGATGCGATCGTGGCGATAAACAGTTGTGACACCAGCACCGCGAAAAACACTATATCTATAGGGCCAAATTGCATATCAACATCCTAATTGCTAAGATAAACGCGACTCTGCCGTTAGTATTGCATTATATTTTACACATATCAGCATGAAAAAAGTTCCCGCATCAGTTTGGATCATGGCACTCATCTTAGTCGGCGTGTTAGCGCTTGTAGGTTTAACCCTTGCCGCTCAGAAACAGACATTTGGTGACGTAAAGTTACCAGTGCAAATCGTCGAGTACTTCGATTACGAATGTCCTCACTGTGCAGAATTCTACCCTATTCTCAAAGGCGTTTCCGATAAATACGGCGACAAGGTACAAATCACTTACAAGAATTATGCCTTCTTGCATGAGCCTTCATTCCCTGACGACAGCACCGTGTTCGCATATGCCGCCGAAGCTGCAGGCTTGCAAGGCAAAGGCCTGGAATATCATGATGCCATCTTTACCTTGTACGATAAAGTCTTAGCTGGCACCGCCCAATATTCCGAGATGGACGTGGTGAAAATTGCCCAAAGTTTAAACTTGGACATGACTAAATTTAATGCCGATCGCGCCAGCGACGTTATCATCCAAAAAGTGGCAGCTGACAAAGCAGCAGGTGCCGCCTTGGGCGTGACCTCCACTCCTAGCGTATTTGTATACGGTCAATCAGTGGAGCCAGCCACCGTCAATTCCACTACAGGGGCTGTAGACTATTCTGTATTTACCAACTTGATCGACCAGCTGGTCACCAAGGCCACCGCTAACACTAAATAACTATGCAATTACACCGATTTCTCACCGAGAGAACAAAGTTGCGAGTCGGCAGTAGCGTCAAGATTCTCGATGACGAAGCTTTTCACATCCGCAAATCTTTACGCCTAGAAGTAGGTGATGACGTGATCCTGTTCAATGGTGAGAAAGAGTATAAAGCTCAATTGAAAGTCGTCAGCAAAGACGCAGTGATGGCTGAAATCACTGAAGTCCTGGCCTCCACTTCCGACACCGGAAAAAAGTACACGTTATTTCAAGGTCTGATTCGAGCTGCTAATTTTGAATTAATTCTGCAGAAAAATACCGAGCTCGGCGTCGCCGACATTGTGCCGGTATTCACTGAATTCTCCCAAATCAACTTACCGCAAGTGGAGAATAAGCTAGAGCGATGGCAGAAAATCGTGGTAGAAGCCTGCAAGCAGTCTGAACGCACGTCTATTCCACAAGTGCAGCAACCAATGAAGTTCACAGACTTGCAGCCGGCTCTCAGCGAGTTTGACTTGGTCATCCTATTCACGCTGCCACGCGACAATGTCACGGCAATTGCTGCCGTACAAGATATTCACGAGCTATCAGAAAAAATCGCATCTGCAACTAAGGTTGCTTACTTGATCGGACCAGAAGGCGGATTCTCACCTAATGAACACAAACTAGCCGCCACTTGGGGAATTCCATTTGTCACTCTCGGCGGCAACATCCTCAAAGCCGAAACTGCAGCGATTGCGGCGCAGGCAACCTTAAACTTCATCGCTAGCTAAAATTACCAAGCAGACTTTTTTGTCGTTCAGCACCACTGCGCCTACATTCCGAAATTAAGGTTAGGCTTGTTCTGCGCGGTCACTTTCAGACCGCGCAAGTGCTTCTCTTACAAAATGGTCTGCTCGAGACTTAAACAATAATTAACTTCCGGTGTCTAAACTGCGGAGGTGACCAATTTCCAAAAACTTAAAGCCGAAGCCTGGCAGTACTATCAGACTTGGATGCAGGAGAAGACTTATTGTCCGGCGCTGAAGCAGGATGTTATTGTTTCGCGCAAAGGGTGGGACCACATATACCGTGGCAGCAAAACTAAACGCAGAAACATTCGCGACAAGATAAGCAGGCTCAAGTTGCTGAAAGAAGCAAAATATATAATTAGGAACTGCATTACTGCCAAAGCCACCAAGCGAAATGGAAATAGCTTTTTTGTACTGCGAAAAGATAAGACTTACGTGGTGTTACGGCAAGATAAGCAAAAGAAGATTATCTTCCATTCAGTTTACTCCGACTAGACACAAAAAAGCAGATCGTCTCAGGTCTAGTATTTCTACGTAACCTCATCAAGTGTAAAAACACTTTCGATCTACTCTTGGGAAATTATATCACGGGAATCTTAAATCTAAGTAAACACAATTACAGTAAGTTGCGCGGATCGCCCTTGCCCCCCAAGTTCGCAATTGTTTGCTGAAGAATTTCCGCGACCGCCTCGTAAGTGAAGAAAGCCACATGATGTGTCTGGATCACATTGTCCCGGAACAACCGCGGGTCAAACAAATCATCTACTTTCCCCGAGTCCCACACATCTGCACCCAACCCACCCAGAATTCCCTGATCTAATCCCTTGATCACAGCTTTAGAATCAACAATATCGCCACGTGCCGTATTTATCAGAATCAAACCAGGCTTGGCTTTAGAGATTATTTCCCAATTCACACTCTGCTTAGTTTCTGCCGTCAGCGGCACGTGAATACTCACGACGTCACACAACGAGAATAAATCAGGCAGAGAATTTAGCTTGGTTGCTGCCGGGATCTTGTCGACAAACTTATCGTAGAATCCCACCTGCATTCCAAATCCGTCAGCGATCTTGGCCATTACCGATCCAATCCGGCCCACGCCATAGAGTCCGATTCGTTTACCATGCAAGGTAAAACCCATCGACTGAATAGTACGGATTGTTTCCAGTTCAGCGTGATGGCGACGCTCGACGTTCAATTTGCGCACCAAATTTAGGATCAGAGCAAATGCATGCTCAGCAATTGATTCGGGAGAATAAGAAGCTACGTGGTATATGCCAATGCCAATATTTTTGGCGTACTCTACATCTAACATATCGAAGCCAGCGCTGCGTATCGCAATGTAACGTGTGCCATTGCGAGCAAGGTCATCTAATTGCTGATTGGTGATCTTGCTATCTACAAATATCGATACACATGGATAGCCTTCGGCCATATGCAAATCAAATTTCCCAGGTTCAAACCGGGCACTATCCCAATCCAAATTCTCCTTGGTATAAACTGATTGCTCGTAGTCGGACCATTCGAAGACTATTGTTTTCTTAGTTTGCATAGCGGGCAGCTAACTATTTTTAGAAGTTTACACTGACTGTTTTATTGAACCGGCGATTCGCCACCACGATATCGACAGTGATTTGGTAGCTTCCGGAGCGTAGGACTTTGATAAATCCGCCGGAGTTACTTTGGGTCAAACCTAATTCCACTTGAGAGAATCCTGACGGTCCAACTGCAGTCCAGAACGCATCAAAGCTCGGGCCGTGGCTACCACCCCACTCCACGCCATCCACACTCGGCACTACACTAATTTGCACTTGATTACCTTGCGCAGTCGTCCCCAATACTTGAGTCTTAATTGCGATCGCCACATTAGTATCCGCACTCACAGTCACGTTCTGTACGTTTTGATTAGCATAGTATGTAAATCCAATGACGCCGACGAACAAAGCCACCACCACTACTGCATAAAGAGGTTTACCCAGAAATCCATAACGACGGCGCGGAGGCGCAGTAAGTACTGCGATCTGCTGACGCTGGCGAGTTACGGTAATCCCCAGAAAAATGGAAATCACAGACAACGCCGCCACTGCCAAAAGCAGTACTGGATTGCTGGCAGCGAATTGAACTATGCTAGTTAGAATATCCATAAAAGTATTAAATCGTATCTATTATACAGCTTCTGACGGCGGGTCCCAATCACCTTGATTAATTTGT
>CAYXSB010000036.1:2973-8471 GCA_964466865.1 uncultured Candidatus Saccharibacteria bacterium | reverse complement strand
GGAGAAATATGAGATCCCAGAGCGGGTAGTGAGCTCTGCAGGCGCACCTAATTCTGCGCATACACGCTCGTACAGCGCCTGCATCTTGGCATCTTTGGGAAACATTACGGCATTAGGCTTGGTTGGCATATAGATCTATTCTCCTGCCTCTAGCATTTTCTTCATACTCTCCAGGACGGTAGTCCAGTTTTGGGTAGACTGATCCTTGGCAACTTCATCAGTGTCCTGGGTGATAGTAACTTTGGTTTCATCGCCTTGTTGCTCAAGGTCATAACTTACGTTGACGTAGTTCTCTGGCTTGTCATCTTTTCCCCAAGCAGCGCTCCAGTAGCTGGTCTGAATAGACTTGTTGGGTTCAACAGCAAGGACTGTGCCCTTATCTGTATATGCTTTGCCATCCCATTCTCCAGAATAAGTAATTTCGCTGCCAACTTCCCAGGTGGTCTTCATGTCAGTACCGAACAACCATTGCTTTACGAGCTCAGGCTTAGTTAAAGCGTCCCATACTTTCTCAATTGGGGCTTTGATGGAAACAGTTGCAGATGCGGTCAATTTGTCGGACATAGTTTCGAAGTAAAAGTTAAGTTAATTCATTATACCTTATCAGTCGATGAGACCACGGATGGCTAATTCCGGAAGCAGGGCTTTGGATGTAATGCTACCAAGTTTAATGTCAGAAGTTTTGGTATTGATGTATTCGATTTCGGCGATACCTTCGCCGGGTTTAATCTCGTCTACTAGTTCACCGGCATAGACCACGAAGCGGTAGAGCGTATTTTCAGCTTTACCAAATTGCTCATACTCATTCCATCTAGTAGCACGATAATGGAGAATGCCCAATTCTTCATTTAGCTTGCGGGCAAGGGTTTCATCGTGGGATTCATTGTCCAGCTGTGTGCCGCCGGGAAGAGCATAGTAGTCTCTATCGCGCTGGTGCACGACTAATACTTTGCGATTTTTGATGACCAGCAAGGCGACCCAGGTCTTGATCATGCAATATTATAGCGTGGAAAGGCTTTTTCGGGGAATATACGGAGAGATAGGGATTCGAACCCTAGATTCCTTGCGGAATACTCGTTTTCGAGACGAGCCCTTTCGACCACTCAGGCATCTCTCCACAGATTTGCGCTGCAAATCTAAGATTAAGGATAAGTGTAATGTTAAGAATAAAGCAGTTAAATATCTTCGCATTCAGCAAATCTGTCTTACCCTTACTCTTATTTCTTCTCCTTGCGTAGGATTATACAATATATTGTCTATGCTAGAATTATAGTAATGATCCAGTCCTCTGTGGTGCCCGGCGTGGTACTCAGAGGTCATGACCGGTTGCTGTGAGATGTGCTGCGCAATGAACAGTCCGAATTTGCCCTGTCATTGGTCGATATGCCGATACCGTGCTGGCGGTGTGGTGGTGGGGTATGAAACTGGTCGTTAGAGTCGTCCCCGGGTGTGGGACGGCGAGATACCCTGCGTGGACATCGCAGGGTATTTTTTGTATTTCTGAATTAGGATGCTAAAATCGCCCGACCAGCCCAGACATCCCAAGAGGGACAAGGCGCTTTAGCAGAACAGGACGTTGGCTCAACCAGTTTAGGCTACGTCCACTCTCGTCGTGCGGAGTTTATCTCAAGGTTGTACTGGCAACCCAGCAACGGGATGAAGACTGCTTGGTCAGTTCGAGTCACCTCCGGCGTGAGGTGATGGGAAGCGCTCCATATTTGGAGCGCTTTTTCTTTTTGACAAGTAACTTTGTACGTAGTAAAAATAGATGTCCGGACCCAAGCCAGGCCTGAGAGCTCGTAATCCTTGCTTCGCTTTCACGCGAGCAATAAGGTGACGCTTCTGGGACGTTGAGAGTAGTGTGTGTTTCCTACGGGAGAACTTGAAGCTCCGGACGGCATGTTTCCATTCCTGCTAAGGTCGACCAACTGGTCGACCTTAATCTTTCTCTACGAGTTCTGCTATGATTAACCGAGGCACGGTCTCCTGCTTATGCAGGACTGTTTCCCGAATACTTGATGCCATTGGCCAAGATCTCAGCTATACAAGTAGTTGTGCTGAAGAGAATCCACGCACGGCCCTTGAAGAAACCAGACACCGCTGAGGTTAAGTTCGGGCGATCCTCTTCCTTCCCCCCAGTGGCCCGCTTCGGCGGGCCACAATTCCTTTAAATTCAGCCTCATTTGCTATAATCCAAAGCTAAATTGCTTATGTGTGGAGGTGTACGATGACATGTTTGTTCCTTTACGGAGTTCCCAAGAAGGTGCGTAAGCATCTGAAGCTGGAGGCTCTAAAGCAGCTATATACGGCAGTATCAACAGCTGCGGATATACCTGTAAGCGCTGTCCAGGTTCACTTTGCGCCGTTTGGGTTTACACTTGTGCAACCAGATGGCATATCCGTGAAGCCTGTAAGGCATGGCGTTCATACATTTATTGAATGGAGCGCTGGACGTACCCTGCAGCAGAAAGAGCAGATTGCTGCTGCTATCCAGGCATTTTTGGATAGCCATGAAGTAGGCCAAGGGTCGGACATCACGTTTCGTGATTCTCCCAGGGAGTCATTCTTTCTGGAAGGAAAACTCGTGGGGCAAAAAAAGGCGGCACCGAAACGCAAGAAGTAGCAAGACTAAGCAAATCCCGCCCGGCACAGCCGGACGGGATTCTCAGTTTTAACGCAAAATTCACAATATGCAGCTAGCAAGACTCGAACTTGCAACCACCACTTCCGCAAAGTGGTGCTCTATCCAATTGAGCTATAGCTGCTTACTGTGAAATTGAATAACAGGTGGATTATATCAGTAAAATATGGAATTTTCCTCTAGATAAAGCAGCTATTTGGTTGGAGCTGCGACGACCTTTAATTCTTTGGCAGTAGGCGTATCCAAATCCGGAATGTATTTAGTGATCGGCAGGTAAGTGCCGTAGATTAGCTGAGCGAATAAATTGTAGCCAACTTCATGTTCTTCCCCGTATTTCAAATGCGTTATAAGAATATTAAAAATCTCATCGTCGTCGCCTTTCTTTACGAGTAGATTTAGACGCTGCATTTTCAGTTCTGGCTTGAAATCAAAGTAGAGCAGACGCCACTCGTCACGTTCGGCAAACCAGAAGAATGCCAATTCGTCCCAGCGGTGAAATGTTTCAAATGTATAAATTCCCTGGTTAGTTATTTGATGTTTTACCTCTAGTGGTGCCAGTGTGCCTTGAATGAACCACAGCATGAGAAAGGCCAATAAAGCGATTACGAACACGTAGTATTCCAACTTTACTGCCAGCAAAATAGCCAACATGATCACTAATGCGGAAACCAAATACCAAACTTGAGTCTTAGGCTTCCAGATGCGATCAGGCGATACCCAGCTAAACAACACTCTAATCGCGCTTTTGGGGTGGCCCGTTTCAGTGTTATCTGATTGTGAATCTTGCTTGGGAGCTAGGAGCTTGCGGCCCGAAGGCTTTGATTTTGGGGTAAAACGATTGCTGGCCATGTGCACATTCTATGGTTTCGCTGCGTAAGCTGCAAGCTTAGTTTTGCGACGCTTGCGTGCGATTAAGAATATTCCTCCACCAATAAGCACAACAACTAGAATATAAGTTGCAGCAATAATGACATTGGCTAGAGATTCTGACATGCCGCCGCTGGTCAATATGCTGGCGTATTTAGCATTGACGGTAGTTACTCCTAATGAAATTCCCTTAGTAAAACTTTCGAAGCGCAGCTGCAGATCGGTTTTTGCCGGATAAGTAGATAATAGGTTTGCTTCTGTAACCCCGCTGGTATCGGGAATTGAAGCTAAGGCGTTGATTTGAAAATTCTCATCCTTGATTGGTCCCAGACTTCCCAAGTACGAGACCTCAACTGGTGATGGCGTATTGGGGTCAACGGAGGCTACATATTTATAGAAATGGTTGAGATCGCCGCCGATTACAGCTGGACCGGATTCTCCCCACGTAGTATCGACGGCAATCCAGGCATTCAGCTTCGGATCATAAACTTCGGCCCACTGATGGGCGGCATCTTCACCGTTGGTAGAACGACTATCGTAGCCGTAGCCGAATGCACCTCTAGCTGGTACACCTTCGGCGCGCTTCAGGGCGATGAACAGATCAGAATATTCCATACACACGCCAGAACCTTTGAGCAGAGTGGCAAGCGCGCCCTGACGTTGGTTGAGTCCAAACCGTTTTACTTCGTCATAGTTAATTTTGCTGACTACAAACTGGTAAGTCTTACTGACCAAATCGTAGACGTTGGTAGAATCGCCTTTGAGTTGCTTAGCCGCATCTTGTATTTGAGAGGCATCGACTTCCCAGTACTGCGCAGGCTGGGTGTTGGCGGCGATGATGGCAGGACTAATGTCGCTGATATTGCCGCTGTCTTTGATGTCTACTTGCAGATTGTGTTTGGTAGTGACGTAGCCTTTGATGTCGATCTCGCCGTCGCGGTTGGCTGGCACGATAAAGTTGGCTACTAAGTTCCCATTCTCGTCAGTGGTGACGGAGTCTGGAGTGGGTGTAATTCCCGTAAATAATACAGATTGCGTCACCGGCCCAGCATCGACATTGCGAGGAAGTAGCACGCTGAATGTATTGTAAAACACAGGAACGTTGGTGCTGGCAGGATATGGCTGCTTGATTTCGAATTGATAATATTGGGTAGTGCCGATCTGAATCCAGGACACTGTGCCGGTCAAATCCTGCTGACTGAAGTTGAGTTTCCAATTGTCACCGCTGTCTTGTGCCTGTTTGTCTGGTACAACTAAACTGAGTTCACCTAAACTCTTGGGAATTAAGACTGTCGTATTAAACGTACGATCGGTGGTGCTATCGCTAAATTGAAAATCTTTGGAAAAACTAGGAATGTACAAGTCATAGAGTGCGCCGTTGCGGGAGGATAGCGAGTATGAGTCATAGCTGACAGATAACGTAAGCGGATTGGTATATGTGATATTTCGAGTGCGTGGCACGTACACGTTTATGTCTTGGCCGTTTACTTGAGTTGTGAATTGCTGCGTAGCCCCGGCACCATCGACAACAGCGATGGTAGGCATGGTCTGTTGAATCTTTGCGGCTGCATTAGTGTCATTGATGATGGGATCAAATACTGTAAATACTTCCTTAGAATCTGCAGGAATGTAAAAATTGGGATCGCTGACAGTGGTAGTAATTGTCTCGGTAGCATGGACGTGATCACCGACCATGGTATACGTACGATCGTAGGTTTTGGTGAGAACAGAAGCGTGCACTGCAGTTGCGCCGAAACACAACCATAGGAATGCAATTATTGGAATGAATATGAATTTACGCACGGCTAATTTTAGCAGCATTTCATGATTCTCAAGTAAGCTACTTCTGCTAAGATAATACGCTTATGTCACTAGACCTCGCAATTCTCAACCCGCAACAACGTTTAGCTGTCGAAACTACCGACGGTCCTTTGCTGATTTTGGCTGGTGCTGGCTCGGGCAAAACCCGAGTGCTGACCTATCGTATCGC
>CAYXSB010000036.1:0-2873 GCA_964466865.1 uncultured Candidatus Saccharibacteria bacterium | reverse complement strand
CGGGAGAATAATGCTGTGGACTTCGATGATTTGCTGTTGTATGTGGTGAAATTATTCCAACAGAATCCCCAGGTGTTAAATAAGTACCAGCGCCTGTTCAAATACATATTGATCGACGAGTATCAGGACACGAACCACGTGCAGTATATGATGGTAAATATGCTGGCGAAACTTAATCGCAATATCTGCTGCGTGGGAGATGATGACCAGAGTATTTACTCATTCCGGGGAGCAACCATTCGCAATATTCTCAACTTTGAACGTGACTACACAGATGCCAAAGTTATTAAGCTAGAGCAGAATTATCGTTCTACCAAAAAGATCCTGGAAGCTGCGTTTGAAGTCGTGAGTAAGAACAAAAACCGTGCCAGCAAGAAGTTGTGGACGGATAATGGCGACGGCGGAAAAATCGTGCTGTACACTGCTGAAAACGAACGAGACGAGGCAGACTGGGTAGCTAGAAAGATCAAGGCTTTGGTAGAGGACAAAGTATCACCAACTGAGATTGCCGTGCTGTACCGTACCAACGCGCAGTCGCGGTCTTTGGAAGAAGGTTTGATACGTCGTACAGTCAGTTACCGAATCGTGGGAGGTGTGCGCTTCTATGAGCGTAAAGAAGTTAAAGATATCCTGGCTTACTTACGAATTGTATACAATCGCCAGGACGATAATAGCTTGAAGCGCATTATTAATATTCCCAGACGCGGACTGGGTGCTAAATCCATTACCGATTATGCTACTTTTGCGAAGTCACAAGGCAAGAGCATGATCAATACGTTGCTCGATGATCCTACAGCTTCAGACAGCAAAGGCATTCGTGAGTTCGCTACTTTACTGGGAGAAATTACCAACCAAGCGTCAGTCATGAACGTGGTGGATTTGACCAATTACATCATCGATCGGACTGGATATGTGAAGATGCTGGAGGATGGCACCTCGGAGAATGAGGCGAGAATTGAAAACTTGAAAGAGTTGATTTCAGTGGCTGCACGCTACTCTGACCTAGAGCCAGCTGCCAGCTTGGCTAATTTCATGGAGGAAGTGTCATTGCTGGAGGCAGAAGCTGGGGCAGAAGACATAACGAAGGCTGTGACACTGATGACTATTCATGCTGCTAAAGGCTTGGAGTTTGAGCATGTGTTTATCGTCGGTGCAGAAGAAGGACTATTTCCTCACTCGCGTGTATTTACCGACCCTAACGAATTGGAAGAGGAGCGGAGATTGGCTTACGTAGCCATTACCCGTGCCAAGCACCAGTTGTATTTGGTGCATGCGGAGTCCAGACTGTACTTTGGTTCTCGGCAAAATAATATGTTGTCACGGTTCGTCGAAGACATTCCTGAGCCACTGTTGGATCGACACTTTTACTCAGGGAAGTCCGATTGGGATGATGACAAGTCTAGCTCATGGGATGACGATGCTACGCCGGCAATTAATATTGCAGTTGGTGACAGAGTTCGCCATGAGTACTTCGGAGTCGGTAAAGTCATTCGACTAGATTCTTCTACTGCAAAAATCGACTTTGGTCCTGTCTACGGCACTAAAGAGCTGTCGTTAGAGTTCGCTCCGCTGCAAAAGCTATAGCTGCAATCTACAATTATTCGCATGGTACAATAATCGTGTCCTTTAGAGGGAGAAGAAGAAATGGACATCGTTGTAAACGTCGTTCACGATTTGGAAGTGGAGAAGCGGGCAACCACCCTAATCTCGCATTTTGCCGAGACTCATAAATTGCCCGGCATTAGCGCTGTGCCTGGAGTTGCTGTTTACGAGGAGTTTACAGCGGGCAAATCTAATCTGCCAAAACTCTTCTTCCCGGAGCTTGGCAGGCTTACTTGGGATATGTTGTTTAAGTTTGACTTAGGCAACAGCCGCATCATCTACGCTGCGTTTTATTACCAGCAGCAGATTGCGCCACGGCTATACATGGTGGTGGGAGCTGAATGGAAAGTAGTAGCGACACCGATTTCTGAGCAGGAAGTCGCTCGTGTAATTCGCGCATGGCACCGGCTAGTAATACCCGATGCCAGCCGGAGAGGCACTCAGACACTTACTATGCCCGTAGTTCAAGTTGGTGAGGCGGAGTAATCAAAGACCACGGTTCGCCGTGGTCTTTACTGTAAAAGATATAATGTCGTATATACCGACCAGGCTAAAAAATGTTGGATTTCCCTCGCAATTGATCTATACCTATGATATAGTATTGAATTGAAAATTAGGTGAAAGGAATCACCAATGTTTACGGATGTTGTTGCCGAGCAAGTCAAAGTAGCAAAAGTAGTTCTTCGAAGGGCAGCGACCGAAACTGGGCAATATTATTCAGTTGCGGTGCCGGATCTAAAGCGCCATGCAGGCGATGATCTGAACGGAGTTTTGGCAGGCCTTCGAGCCTTGTGCGTTGCCTCGGAAGTCTACGCTACACCGGAATCGGTTCTAATTGGACGCCGGATGCGTGCGGCGCTTGCAGATCCGATACTACATTTTCATGTTCAGGTTGTCGAAGAAGCTATTATCGAGATGTTTGATGCTGGCCTTCGAAAGAACGGCCAACTGCAAGTCCATCAGGTGAAATGTTTTACACCTGACTGGGTGGAAGTGGAACGTGCTTTGAGCTGTCTGGAAAGTGAGTACCGCTGTTTGTCTTTGGATAACGCGACGATCACTTTTACAGGTGCTTTGCCGACTTTGCAGTAGTCTTTATCCGAACGAGGAACCAATTGGTTCCTCGTTTAACGTTTATAGGTGTTGTAAAGTCTTACTTTCGGGAATTCTGTTCTTGCCACTTGGCAATTTCTGCATGATTCCCGGACAAAAGAATTTCCGGAGCCGTCCAAGTTTCTCCCTCTTCAGTTACGAACTCGGCAGGACGTGTG
>CAYXSB010000035.1:0-8779 GCA_964466865.1 uncultured Candidatus Saccharibacteria bacterium | reverse complement strand
CGCTAGGTTCGGTCAAGATATCGGTCAATTCTCCAAACAGTGGATTGTTCTGAGTTACTCCCAGTTTTGGTGCCACTGATGGCATCGTTGGACCCAAAATTAAGTCCACCTTTTCGAATGCTGTTTGGAAATCTTCGATAATCAAAGTTCTGACCTTCATGGCTTTTTTGTAGTAAGCATCGTAATAGCCAGCTGACAATGTGTATGCGCCAGTCATGCTGCGCTGTTTAGCTTCGTTGCCTAATCCTTCCCAGCGGTTCATCGCAATCTGATCCAATGCTGATTCTGCAGCTTCGTGGGAATAATAGCCGAAGCGAATGCCATCCATGCGAGCCAAGTTTGAGGAAACTTCACTGCGCATAATGATCGTGTACACCGCCATCGCATATTTGGGATCCAGCAAGTCAATTTCAATAATCTCCGCGCCTAGCTTTTCAAATTCTTTAACTTTCTCCATAATTCTGGCTGCCACTTCTTTGTCGATGCGTTCGTCCAGAAACTGCTTAGGAATTCCAATTTTGATTTTGGTATTGTCAGCACTGAGCTTACGCGCGTAATCAGTATGCGGCTCCGGAATTGTGGTGGCATCATGCTCGTCCACTCCATCAGTTAAATCGGTAACCAGTGCGCAATCATAAACGGAGTTGGCCAATACACCAGGACGATCCAACGAAGAACCCATGGCAATTACGCCATAACGACTATTGCGACCATAGGTGGGAGCAAATCCGTATAAATTACACCACGCAGCCGGCCCTCGCACTGAACCCGCTGTCTCACTGCCAATTGCGTAAGCCACCATATCGGCGGTCACCGCTGCGGCGCTACCGCCGGATGAACCGCCAGCGACTCTTTCGGAATTGTATGGGTTTTTGGTGACGCCAAAGTCAGATGTCTCGGTCGAAGAGCCGTGAGCAAAAGCATCCATGTTGGCTTTGCCCACAAACACTGCATCATTGTCTAGCAAGCGTTCGGTCACGGTGGCGTTGTAAGGCGACACGTAATCACCCAGCATTTTGGAGCTGGCAGTGGTAATCGTGTCAGTCCAGTTGAAGTTATCTTTTAAAGCTGCCGGAATGCCGGCAATCTCACTTATGTCTTCGCCAGCTGCAATCTTCGCGTCCACTGCTGCGGCTGCAGCCTTAGCTTTATCCTCGGTCAGATTTACGAATGCGTTTATTTCCGGCTCTTTAGCCGTAATTGCTTTGTGATATTCCGCTAAGAGTTCAACTGCAGAGAACTCTTTCTGCTTCAGGCCTTTGTGTAATTCGGTTATGGTCTGCTTGTGAGTTTCCATTAAATGACTTTCTTCACCACAAAGTAACCTTTGCGGAAGTTCTTGGTATTTTTATATTTACTCATGTCTAAACCTGGCTTCGATTCATCTTCACTCAACACATTGGTAAGACCATGAGTCTGAGAAGTTTCTTTGGTTTCGGTAGTGTCGATCTGTTGCAACACGTCTACGGATTCTAGAGCCGTGTTCAGCTGAGATGTGAATTTAGGAAGTTCTTCCTGAGGAATTTTGATCTTGATTAGATCCGCGACTTTGGCGGTAGTATTGTCGTCGAGAATTGTCTTGGTCATCGGTGAGAATGATAACGCATAAAGGCTTAGCTTGCCAGCTACTCCAGCACTACAGTCTCTTTCCAGTCGGGAATATGCGGATCGTCGATGCCGGCACCGGTCAAGATTTCACGCATACTTTCAGCACGGTTGATGTCCGCATGTACCAGATAAATGTGTTTCAACTTTGGTGACACATACCGCTTTACCCACGCCATGTAATCGTTGGTATCTCCATGAGCGGAAAATCCGTCTAGCTGATAAATCTTAGCTTTGACTTGGATCGGTACGCCGTCGATTTGGATTTCTTTAGCGCCTTTCACCAGCTCACGACCGATTGTTGCTTCTGCTTGGTAGCCGACAAACACTACGCTATTGCGAGTGTTCTTCAGGTTGCGGGCCAAATGACTCAAGATACGTCCACCGTCAGCCATGCCGCTACCGGCGATAATTATTTGGCCAGGGATCTTGGACATCTTTTCTGATTGCTTGAAGTTGCGGGCATAACGTAACCCTTCTGGGTCAAACATAGAGTCTTCTTCATGATCGAGGGCTGCGTGGTAAATATCAGTTACCCTCTGCGCCATCGGACTATCTAGCCAGATTGGGACTTCGGCCGGAATTGCGCCTGACTGCTTGGCCAATTTCAAATCATGGAGAATTTCTTGAGTGCGTTGCACAGCGAAAGCTGGGATAAACACGCTACCGCCATTGTCCAAAGTTTCTCGGATAATCCGCACCATTTCCGCCACCGATTCTCGTCGTTCAGGATGGATAACGCCACCATAAAGTGACTCCATAATGATGTAGTCAGGCTCAGCTCTATAATCCATATCGAATTCTCCAATCAGTTCATGATGATGACGACCGATGTCGCCAGAGAATACAATTTTCTTATTGTCTAGTTCCAATTCAATGCTGGCAGCGCCGAGAATATGTGCGGCTTTGCGATAAGTGACATTCAAACCTTCATAAGGACTGAACTGCTCGTCGAACTTCACTGGTCTGAGTGAACTAATAGCCGATTGAGCGTCACCGGTATCGTAAGCAATATCCACCACATCTGCGTGTTTCCACGGCTTGCCTTCCCGGTAATTATTCTCCTGAATCTTGGCAGAATCTAGCAACAAGATATGGGTGATTTGAGTCGTATGGTAAGTAGCGTAAATTTCGCCTTTGAATCCGTGCCTGAATAATTTAGGTAGCAACCCGGAATGATCGATGTGAGCATGAGTTAGGAGGACAAAATCAATTTCGCTACAGTCGAACTCGTAAGGTTCGAGATTACGAATTTCTACTCCAGGTCCTTGGAACATTCCGGCGTCGACGAGAAATTTCAAATCGCCAGATTCCACCATGTAACAAGAGCCAGTAACTGTATGGGCAGCGCCCCAAAAGGTGATTGAAACAGACATTAGATTTAGAATCAAAATAAAAATAGCTTGGCAGTGGGCAAATACTATCAGTTAGAAGCCTGGCTGGCTAGTAATCACTACTGCACTGTTACTTCCGCATAGTTCTTTAGTACGGGCTGCTCAGCAATTCTACCGCTAGCATACACGTACCAGCTGGTCACCGGTCCATCAGTGTTGTTATACGTTACTGGCAACACTGTGGCCGTTTTGCCACAAGAAATCTTGGTGCTATCTACTGCAATAGCCTTAGCTAGCGTCGCCGTGGCTTCGGTAGAATATACCGCCGACGTGCTGTCGCTCACAAACGGGAAAGAGATCACATCAAATCCATCAGCCGGATTGGCATACACATAAGCTGAATACAAAAGGTCGCTAACCGGACATAACGGAATGTAAGCCAATGGTATTTTCGCAGGCGTTTCCGCGGGTGTAGTCGAGGTAGTGGATGCCGCTGCAGGCATGTACAAGATCTGATCGGTCAATTTGGGATTGTCCAAGCTCCAGGTTTGGTAAGTTATAGAATTTCCCGCCTTATCAATCAGCTTGCTGATCAGGAATTCATTGGTAGTGCGACCACGGTAAATATTCAATAATCGCACTGGAGGCACAGCCATCGGTTGCGAAGTAAAGCTCTGCAGAATTGTGCCATCAGCTTTGTACAAATCAAAATTGTAAGCAGGCTTGTCAGCTGAGCCAACATTAGCCTTGATCACGAATAATCCGCTATCGCCTGAGTACATTTGCAAACTACCACCTACCCGGAATAATTTGGTCAGTTCACTACTTTGCAAATTGTAACTATGCACAAAGTCATTGGGATCAACGCCCTGAGTAAATACTAATGTGCCATCAGGTCTCCAGGCGTATCCGGTCACACCAGTATCATCATCGCCAAAGAAAGTAAGCCGTGTCCAAGTGTTAGTGGACAAGGTGTAAGCATATAAGTCGTAAATTGGTTTAGCGCTAGCAATGTCCGCGCGGCCTTCGGCCACAATAGTTTTGCCGTCAGGCGACCATGTCGCTTGCGTCCACTTACGATGATCTAAGCTGATCACTAGGCTCTTATCTAGTACATTGGCCACAACCAGGGTGTCGTTATTTTTGATCCCAATGTAAGGATAGTCGGTAGCTTTGACAGGATTATCTATAGTTACCACATCTGGAGGAGTGGTAGTTTGAGTGGTACCGGGGTTAGTGCCAGCTTGTGGAGCAACCAACGCCATCAATGCTACCAGCGCCACTACGATAACTACAAAGGCGATGACGAGAACTTTGCTACTAATGCCGGAAATTATTTTCATAATTACAGTTTACATCATTTGATAACTATTGGGTCACCCATCACCACGTCTTGAGGTGGAGCAATGTTTACATCCCAAATTGCTTTCACGAAAGCTAGTAACTCGCGGAACCAGTCTTCGTTGTAGTGTACAGAATTAATCTGGGCAGCGTAGCCATTGGCTCGGAGCCCTAGAGAATTACATATATACAGAGCTCGCGCTAAATGCAACGGCTGGCTGATTAGAATTACATCCGTAAGTCCAAAAATGTATTTGGCGCGATAACAAGTATCGTACGTGCGCCTGCCGCCGTAATCTGGCTGAATATCTCCCACGGCGATCCCCAGCTGCACTGCCCGGTCAATCATCTGCTGCGGTTCGTTGTACTGCACAGTTTGATTATCCCCAGAAACTATTAGCTTCTGGATTTTTCCTTGTTTATAAAGATCAGCCGCTGCCTGCAACCGCTCTTCCACAGCATCGCTGACACCGCTATCTGTCACAGAAGCGCCGAATACTATCCCGACCTTGGTGACCGGAACGTCAGCAACGGTATATTCAATTCTGCTGGAGTAAGTCGACTGCAGCAGCACTGCAATCGCTAGCGGTCCAACACCAAAAAAAAGTACCAATGACACCATTAGTACGGAAATGTTTTTTACAGTCAGGATTTTCTTCCGCCACACAACAAATGCAGTTTTAAATCGGCGTGTTTTGTACTTCACAGGTTAGGCAGGCAATAAAGTAATCTGAGCTGCATTGTAATTATCTACGATTGCTCAGTCAACTGACGGACAGCTTGGCGAATATGTGCAGGAGTCAATTTGTACAAATTCCATAATTCTGCGGAAGTTTTGGCCGTCTGACCAAATTTATCCTCTACTCCCAAGATCCGCATTTTTACTGGCAGTCCAGATTGCGCGACAACCTCCGCCACTGCTGATCCCAATCCCCCGGCAACTTGGTGCTCCTCTACAGTTACAATTCTGCCCGTAGTTTTAGCGGCTGACAGAATTGCCTCTGCGTCCAAAGGCTTCACAGTATGCATATTTAATACTTGGGCAAATACTCCATCCTGTGCCAAAAGTTCGGCGGCCTCGAGCACCTTAGCCACCATGTAGCCATTGGCAATGATAGTAACGTCTGTGCCATGACGCAATTCTTGGGCTTTGCCCAATTTCAATGTGGCGTTGGGAAGGATCGCAGACTTTTCCCGGCCTAAGCGTAGATACACTGGGCCAGAAACTTCCGCAGCCCATTGCGTCATCTCCGCGGCTTGATTGGCATCGCCGGGAACCAGTACCGTCATGTTCGGCAACATTCGCATAATTCCTACATCTTCCAAGGCTTGAATCTGAATCCCATCAGCCGCATAACTAAATCCAGAATGACTGGATACGATTTTGACGTTGGCGTTCATGATACAGATGGAAGTACGGATTTGGTCAAGATTACGGTACGGCTGAAAACACGCAAAGCTACCGATGAACGGGACTTTGCCAGTTAGTGCCAAGCCAGTAGCGATTCCCGCCATATTCTGTTCGGCAATTCCAGTTTGAAAATACCGTTCCGGGAATTTGTCGGCAAAATCTTGCATGCGTACTGATTCGGTAAGGTCAGCGCACAGACATAGTATGTCAGGATTCGCTTTCCCTAGCTTCACAATGGCGCTGCCAAATCCATCTCGCAAGGAAACTTCGTTAGCGGCAGGTGCGGTTTTGGGTTTTATAGTTTTAGTTTTTGCCATGTTCCAGTTCTGTTAACGCTTGCTTAGTTTCTTCGTCGTTAGGCGCTTTGCCATGCCATTCATAGTTATTCTCCATAAAACTTACGCCTTTACCGGGAATTGTATTGGCCATAATCAACACTGGTTTACCGGAAATTAACTTGGCTTTCTCAAATGCAAATTGAATCTGCTGCCAGTCGTGCCCATCGATTTGAAATACTTTCCAGTTGAAGGCTTCCCACTTCGCAGCCACCGGATCAAGCGATAAGATATCTGTGCCCGAGCCAGATTGTTGAATATTGTTACGATCGAGAATTACGATTAAGTCATCTAGCTTTTCTTTGGCGGCGTACATTGCGGCTTCCCAGATTTCGCCTTCATCACTCTCACCATCACCAATCACGCAGTAAGTGCGAAATCCTGACTTGCCTTCTTGCTTGCGCAGCCTAGCAGCTAGCGCAAATCCGATGGCAATTGAAATTCCCTGGCCCAAAGATCCACCTGTGGTTTCGACGCCAATGTCCAGATTGCGAAACGTGTGACCTTGCAGGCGCGAGCCTAATTCTCGTAAGGTTAATAATTCTGTCTTGGGGAAAAAGCCGCGCTCAGCAAGGGTGGCATATAACACTGGCACCATGTGCGCGGCTGATAATACAAAGCGGTCGCGGTCATCATCGGCAGGATTCGCTGGATCAACCCGCATTTGCTCGAAGTACAAAGATGTCATCACATCGGCAATTCCTAAAGCTCCGCCAGGATGACCACTGCCCGCAGCATGCAGCATTTTGATAATACTGATACGGATATTGTTGGCCAGCTTGGCTAAGTCTTTATCGTTACCCATAGTTACTCAGGGCGCTTGAACACTCCTGTTAGCCATTTATGACTTCGGGCATTGTGCTCTGTTTTGATTAATTCAAATCCTGCGTGTTTAGCACGCTCGACTAACTCTTTCTCGGTAAAGTAGTGATAGAAACGCTGAAGACTGTAGCCGCCACGTGTTTCGCGTTCTAAATGTTCGCCTTCACCTTCACGCACGATTGCGTATAGCACGCCACCTGGTACTAAGCCTTTGAATAACTTGCCAAATACAAAGTCCAAGTCATTGCTGGAGATGTGATGCAACACGTCGCGAGCCCACACGCCTTTGTACTTGCTCTCTCCCAAGTCAGCTGACACGATGTCGCTGAGTACTACTTCAGAATTAGGATTCTCCATCCTGGCAATCTCTACCATGTCCTTAGAGCTATCAATACCCGTGACCGAATATTTCTGAGCTAAGTAACCTAAGTCGAAGCCGGCGCCACATCCTAGATCCAACACCTGGGCTGGTGGATGCACCATATTCATAAATTCGTCCAACTGAGCTTGCGCCACCAATGGTCTAGTTTGCTCTTTGTGATACAAAGCAGCGTTTTTGTTGTATGACTCACGCGTGCGCTGGATGCCGGAGCTAATTACAAACGCGCTTTCGTCACCTTCATAAGTACGCTTAACTCGCATCTGCACTTCCAACTCAAACATGCGCACGAGATCGAGCACTTCATTTTTATCTTTAGCGTAATGCAATACACCCAACTCTTTATCATCGAGAATCATTTTGGCAGCAATCTCACGCACCAAGTCCGGCCAGAAGTCCCCCATCAGAATTACCGGTTTGTGTTTTCCGAAATACAACTTGGCCAACGCCCATACCATCCCGAATTCAGAAATTGTACCGGTACCACCACGACACACGATAAATACATGGGCTTTCTCAATCAGTCCCAAAGTACGGGACATGTAATTGGAGAAACTTTCGGACTCGTCAGTGACATTGGTAATATTTTTGCCTTCGAAAATTGATGCTAATTTCGGTTCCCAGTACACAGCTACTGTCGTACCACCGACTGCTTCGGCTCCGTCAGTCGCAGCTTTCAT
The DNA here is from genome assembly GCA_964466865.1 of uncultured Candidatus Saccharibacteria bacterium. GTDB lineage: Bacteria > Patescibacteriota > Dojkabacteria > J137 > JAEUSD01 > CAYXSB01. The sequence goes on along the minus strand of CAYXSB010000035.1, from coordinate 872 downwards.
AACTCCTGGGCCACCACCGTCGACAATACCAAAACCATTTTCGGCTAGCAACATCGCCGTTTCGCGTACTTGAATGTATTCTTCGCTGTCCTCAGGTATCGCCGCGTCTCCGAAGAACGTCACATACTTGATAATGCGGTTGTTATGTTCAGGATCATGGTCAGATGCTTTCGTCGGGACAACAGGAGCTGTCGGTAATGGCGCGGCGATTGGCTCTTTCTGCTCGGCATCAGGCTGTGCCGTAGTCGCTGGCGTCGACGTCAGTGTCACATCTGTTTGCGGCACTACCGCTTCCGGCAAGCTAGCCGGAGTCGGCGTGGTGGGTGTCACGAGAGGACCAGGGGTGATGTTGGGTGAAGATGCGGCGGCATCCTGCTGAGTAGTTAGTGATTGGGCAATATCTGGCACAGTTGAGCTTGTTAAAAGTTATTACAAGTTTAGAGCTAAATTCAGCTTCTGCCAATCCAGATCTAGGTTATGCGATTCCTGGAAGTACGAGCCGACGCTGACACGGTTGATATCATATTCGCGAATATGTTTGGCAGTGTTTAGATTTACGCCACCGTCGATACTGATTTTGCCTACATAACCCATGGCCCGCAAGTCTTGCACTTTGGCAATGCCTTGAGATTCAAACCTTCCGCCTTGAAATCCAGATACAACTGTCATCAGTTGAATCTCCGGGAACCGTTGGTAATATTCGAACTCTTTCAATTCTGTTTCAGCTTTCAGTGTGATTCCAATATGATTGGCAAACGGTTCCAAGTCTTTAAGGAATTTCACGTCAGCTTCTTGGTGCACATAAATGCGAAACGCTCGCTCTGTGCCAGCAAAGAACTTCAATACACTTTCTAGCTCAGCCTGTGGCTGCG
>CAYXSB010000034.1:0-8815 GCA_964466865.1 uncultured Candidatus Saccharibacteria bacterium | reverse complement strand
GGGGCGGTACGAATGTACCGCCCCTGATTGTCTAGAATCGATCGCGCCTGCGACTTGTCGATATTGGCACAGGTGCAGGAGGAGGAGTGTTTGTAATCTCTACTAGCGCCTGCCCAGTCAGCAGAAATCCCGACGAAAAGTCAATCGTGGCTCCGGCTGATTGCAGGTAGCTCTCCAGATCGTTGAACAAGGCGCTTAATGCCACTAATTCATTTAGTGGAATGTCGACCAGGCTGGTAATTATTGCAATTCCGCCCAGGTCTTCGTCCCGCACTAGCTGCGGGATATAGCACTCTGTCCACCAATGCACTAGCGCCTTTCCGGCAACTACTCCAGGCACAATCTCGACACCAACTTGCGTGTTGTTTTGCAACGCACTTGTGTTAATGTAGAACTTTGTTACCGGCACATCGCCGAGTTCGTACACATTTACAGTTGGCTCTGAATGTACCGTGTGAGACGTTGCTACTGTCATGGTAATCCTCCGCGTATAGGACTTTGTCTGAGGTATTATATCAAATACAATGACAATATACTATAGGCTAAGTTGCATCTGGGTTTAACTCAGGTTTAAGCCAGCGAGCTAAGATCACTAAACCTAAAGTAAAACTTCTAATACAACACGTTAAATTCAGAATAAACTCTGTCTTCTTCAATATATCTCGTTAGTGTTCTATTTAATATACCTGTTCTATCATTAATCAAGTTTGCAATGAGACATACTAAGGAAGAGGGGAAAAGATGGTTACATGTGAACTGGTGAACATGCGCCTGTTTGTTAAGGTAGAAGGCAAATTGACGATTGGCCTTATTCAAGAGCTGTGCGAACAAGTAAAAGGTTACTTGATGAGTGACATTTGCGTTCGTTCCATAGTTTACGATCTATCAGGCATAACCGACTCGGATGCGACAATAATCGCGCTGTTAAGTCGGGCAGGTGTGTTTCCACAAAAGCTAGAGAGTGTCTATGTAATTGGTGGCAGGCGTTATGCTCAGATGGCATTCCAAATTGCCGCCAAGATGTCAGGTTTCAATGCTGTCAGGTTCTTACGGACCAAGTTTGAAATCGAACACGCGCTTACATGGACTCCAGAAAATCGTCCGGTAATCAATGCTCTGTACGCTTGATTGCAGGATGCCAAGAACTCAGCCACCTCTGTACGGTGGCTGAATCTTTTTGTAATTTCTCTGCTAATATAGTTATAACTGTTAATACATGATTATGAAAAACAACCGGACCTGGATAATTATCACTGTAATTTTAGTAACCGCGTTCATTTGCATGCTATGTCTGACCGCAGGTGTACTGCTGTATCTAGTAGCTAGCCAGAATAGCTCAGCCCAACAGGGCACGGGTCCCACCACTACGTCTACGCAGACAACTGCGCCAGCCTCTGGAGAGTGGACTGTAGTGCCGACGCTGATGAGCAAAACTACCGACACAGCCACAGTGAATCTCACTTACCCGCAGTTGCAGAATTTCCCGGATGCCACGGTCATGGCTGGCTTCAATAGTTCAGTGTTGAGTGATATGCAGAAGATTTCTGACGAAGTCACGACGATACCGGGCACCGGAATGATGATGGCCAATAGTGCTGACTTGGATTTCACAGTTGCTTACAAATCCGACAAGTTTCTCAGCATTGCTGGCCAAGGTAGCGAATATACTGGTGGAGCGCATCCAAATGTAATTATTTATACCTTGAATTACGATTTGTCTCAGGGCAAGAAAGTGGCAGTAGGAGATTTGTTTAAAGACGATAGTTACCTAAAAACTATTTCCGACTACTGCATTGCCCAGCTAAATTCTCGTGGACTTACTGACCAAGATACCGTGAGCATGGGTGCGGGACAGCAAGCGATAAACTTCCAGGACTTTGATATTTTGAGTTCAGGTGACAAGGGATTGGAAATAATATTTCCTCCATATCAAGTAGCGCCATATGCTGCTGGTACTCAGACAGTGGACATCCCAGTGTCGGTATTTAGCGCGCAGCTAAAGCCTGAATACACTGCGTTGTTCGGCTTCTAAGCTTGGTTCATGCGGATTTCACGCCAGTGAGGTAAAATTCGCCATGCAAATACTTATTGTGGAGGACGAACCGGCCATCCGGGAAGTCGAAAAAGCGTACTTACTTAAGGCTGGGTATCGAGTTCACGAGGCTAGCGATGGTGAGCAAGCTATGCGCGTGTTCGCTGAACATAAACCAGATCTAGTGGTATTGGATCTCAACTTGCCTAAGCGTGATGGCATCCAAGTGTGCAAGCTGATGCGGTTAACTTCCCAGGTGCCTATCATCATGGTCACCGCCCGCGTGGAAGAGATAGACGAGTTAATGGGTCTGGAAATCGGAGCTGACGACTATGTAAAGAAACCGTTTTCTCCTAGCGTGCTACTTGCCAGGATTCAAGCCCTGTTACGCCGTCAACAGCGACAGGAGATAAACATTGCGAATCTGATGATCGATCCCCAGAAAATGACCGTACGTAAAGACGGCGGAAAAGTACAGCTAACCACTACCCAGTTTAATATTCTATACACTCTAGCCTCCGCTACCGGCAAGGTATTTACTCGCAATGAAATTCTCGATAGTGCTTACCAAGACATGACGCCTGACATCCTCGATCGCACCGTAGATGCTCACATCAAAAGCATCCGCAAAGCTATCGAAGACGATCCTGGTTCTCCGCGGTTTGTGCTGACGGTAATCGGCAAAGGATATAAGTTTAATGACGAATTGGATGTTCAATAGGACTGGCATCAAAATCACATTGCTAATTTCAATTTCGTTTACGATTTTGTTATTAATCTTAAACTTCATCGTGATCAACCGTAGCCGCGACACTTTCGTGGCGGTAGTGCATGACCGGGTGGTGTACACCCCATTTGGCCCGCAGACTGTAAATGTCGTTGAACCTGTGTCTACCGAGACAATTGAAAATCAATTTGCAGACCAGTTTCAAAACTCGCTGCTAGTGGTATACGGCTTGGGCATTTTGGCGTCGGTGATTATCGGGATGTTGGTTTCCCGCTTGATCACTCAGCCTTTGCGTAAGATTGAGCTGGGAATTAAGAAGCTGGAGGAAAGCGATTATCAATTTGAGATTCAGCATACTGGCGGCACCGAGTTTCAGCATTTGATTGATGAATTCAATCACTTGGCGCAAGAGCTGGCGAAGATGGAAGCCCTACGTAAAGATCTAATTTCCGATACCTCACATGAGTTGAAGACGCCGCTGACTACGTTGATGGCACAATTGCAGGGCATAAAGGATGGTGTGCTGGAAATTGCACCGGAACGGGTGGATATGTTGCTGGATCAGGTATACCGCTTGAATGATCTGGTAGAGCGTCTGCAAGAGTACTCAAGATTGCGCAGCAAAACCGGCAAGTTGAAATTGGTAAAGTTTGATCTTAAGGCGGATTTGGATAAAGTCACGGAGAGTTACACAGCGCGATTAAACAAAGCGAAAGTTAAACTTCAATTCCAAATTCCTCATAAGCTCACGATCACTGCTGACAAGCCCTTATTCGAAAGAATAATTATTAACCTACTGGAGAATAGCTTAAAGTACGCCAAAGGCAGTGTGATTACAATCTCGGCAACTGAAACCCAAATCACGTTTGCGGACAATGGTGTCGGTATTGGTGATGAGCATTTGCCTTATATTTTCGAGCGGTTTTATCGCGTAGAAAAATCACGTAACCGTGATACTGGCGGACTTGGTTTAGGTCTAGCAATTGTGAAAGAAATTGTGGAGGCTCATGGATGGAAAATTTCCGCAGAGACTCCTGAGGATGGGAAAGGTGTAGAGTTTAGAATTACACTTCAGGCTTAAAGTCTGCTCTACTCCAATTCCACAGGACTGGATGCATGTCTATCGGAATCAAGGTTGAACCTTCCAATAACTCGAACCAGATCTTGGCAGCGACCTCCGGCTCAACTATTTTGTCAGCTAAGCCTAACTTCATTGTGCTTTGTAATACGTGTGTATCCGGAATAATTGAGAGCTGGTGAAGATTTCTCAGTGGTGCATCTGAGTAATTATGCAGAATGTATAGCCAGTAGTTCGCCATTTTGGCACCGCTTAGATACGGGAAAAGCTTTTTATTGGTGATGCGAATATTTTCTAGAATCTTGCTAACGTCGAATTCTCCTGCTTCCAGGACTTTTAATGGATTATCGTCGTAATGTGTATGTAAAGTGTTGGCAATCGCTAGCCAGATTTGTGTGTGCTTATTTCTTTGTAATGCTAGTTTATGTTTTACCAGATCTGCCTGGACTTTTTCAAACGGCTGGGAAGTGACTATTTCTGGATGAAATAGATAATTGGTTTCCGGATCAGTGTAAGTAGCTAAGGCTGCCTGCCACATCGCCGGTGAATTGCGCTGGAAATTAATACTGACTGGCAAAGTGAAGTACAAGTAGTTTAGCCTGTCACTTTTCGCTAAGCCAGGGTTAACCTCATGGTGATGTAACTGCGGAATGGCACCGCTATCAAAAGCTTGTTTGAGAAGTATTACTTTTGGCAAGATGGTGGTGTTGTCGATCACGATGCAATTCTATCATTTACACTGGCCTTTAACGCAAGTCCGGCCAGCATTAGGGGTCACTTCCTAATAACTGGCCAGAGCTTGTTGCTTTGCATAACCTGCTTTTGGTTTTTATTTCCCTTCATGCCTAACCATCCATAATATAAACCTTGTATATGAATCTAGTTTGAATCTGCCAAGAATTTGGAGCTGGTGACGTGCGCCACTTACGCATGTCAGCTCCGGGTTAATGTCATAGGCGAAAATTAAAAATTAAGATAAACATATTCTGCGCCTTTGGCGTGAACTTGCTTTGAACCTGGCGAGAATTGAATAAGAAGCGGTATAATCCTGCCGATGAGACCGGATTCAATAGGAGCAACTTATGTGCTTAGAATTAAGACTCGTTGAGGTTCATACCGGCAGATGCTGGAGAATTATCGGAAAGAAGGTCGTGCAGCATTGGGGAGCGCCAGATTACAGTGCTCCTTATGTAGGGCATTTGTTGACCAGGCTAGCCAACCACTTGGGCTTGGGATACTGGGCAACCGCGAGCTATTCCGAATTAACCCACCCTGCTCCTGGCTATGGGTTCTGCCTGGAAATCTGGGACGGCTGCAATCTACTGGTGCACGAGACTTTTGATGACATCGTTTTCCAGGATGTGCCTAAGGTAGACAGCTCTCTGATTCAGTCTCTCCAGGCGGCGCTGAAACTATATGATGGTAAAATTCGTATGGGCTTTGGCGCTGTACAGTGATCTTCACCCTCCTAGGCTGAGCTTAGGAGGGCTTCTTTTTTAATGTCCTATAGCTATATAGCCATGCTATAATTGTGCATATCGAATCGTTAGTTGAAGGAGCTTAAACAATGCCTGGTTATCGCTTGTTGCTGTTAGATATGCAAATGTCCCGCGCAGCAGCCACAGAGGACACCGTGTTGATCGAGGCAAATTCGACGCATGTAGTCGCGTTGCTACTACTGATGGCAAATTTGTACAAGCTGGCGCTGCCGGCAGGGCACCAGCTACCACGGACTGCGGGACGCGCATTTTGGCTGCAACTTGTGGACGAGAACTTGAACATCGTCGGCTTCGTGAGCCACCAGTTGGTGGTTCAGGTAGATGACCGCGTTCAGCCACAACAAACTGTGGTTGCGCAGGTTCTGAATGACTTCTCGGCGAAGTTCAATTTGGGGTTGGCGTTCGAAATCCCAATTGCTGCCTGATCGATTCGACAAAACCTCTTCCTTAAGATAAGGAGGAGGTTTTTCTTTCCACAAGCAAGCCCTACTCCGCCAAGGCTTCGTAGGGCCTACCTGAAATTATTATTACCCTTACTACTCTCCTCGAATGGCTTCCACCGGGCTAACATTAGCCGCGGTTGTAGCCGGGATAAGAGCAGTAATGATTGTGATCACTAGCAGAGCTAGACTGAACACCGCGAACATCTGCCAGTTGATGTGACTGAACACATCCGCACTGACGGGATTGACCACCGCAAACGTTTGTTTCAGAGTCTTACCGATGAAGTTATCGAACGCGCTCTGAATTACAGCAGTGAGGGCGATCACCCCACCGACACCTACCACTGCACCAGCTGCGTATCCGAATAGTACGTACAATACTGCCTGTGATAGGAATAGCGTCCGAATCTCTCCTTTAGTAGCTCCGAGAGCCCGGAATACGCCAATTTCTCTTCGGCTCTCCGATACGAATTTACCCATGGTGAAGATAATTACCAGAATGCTAATCGCGACAAAGGCTACCGCAGCACCAATCACAATATTATTCAGAGTCGTGCGTAGCTCACTAATTACACCCAGTTTGCTGGTGTCCTGATAGGCATACCCAGCGGTATTCAATGCCGTGACTACATCTGAGCGGTTAACCACATCATCCACCTTCAAAATGATTGTGCTGCTGGATTTGGTAGCACTGGCATATACATTAGGATCGGTATAAGCGCCAGATACGGCGTTAGTGCTGCGGTCTACCTGCACTACTAATCCGGGAATTTCATAATTTGCACTGGTGTCGACCCCACCGAATGAACCTTTGTTACCGAATACAAATCGTAGTCTAGTGCCACCACCGACACCGCCTAAGCCAGATACCCCGCTTTGTCTTAGTTCTAAACCATCCCAAGTTAAGCCTTGAAACTTGCTATCGAGATCGGCATTATTCAACGCATTCGGAGACCGCAGAGTCAGCTGTCTTTGAATATAGTCGTTCATCATCTTGGTAGCGAAGTCCTGCGGGATGAAACTATAAGTAGTGCTGTTGTCTTCAATTACCCCCACCACTTTAAACGTATAGGTGATAGGTTTCTGGATCTCACCGTAATTCCAGAATGGAGAAATATTGTCATGGCGGTTTTGCTCCTGGGTCGCCAGCTCATCAGCGGTCAATAACGTAAATGTAATTCCCGATGAACTAGGATCAATTTTATAATCCTGCATCGCAGCCAAACCTCCGACATTCATAGTAAATTGTTTGCCGATTAAATCATCTTTGGAGTAACTAATAGCTTGGGTCTTGATAGGTGAACTATCTAGAGCAGCCTGCGGATTGCTGCCGCGCGTAAATGTGGTTGTAACCGATGTTTGGCCATTCCAATTTTCAGTCCGTTGTACGAAGTCACTAGCATTGACGATGATTGGAATTGGCTGGTTCGGATCATAGGCGAATGACTGATCAGTGTACTGAGAGGCTAGCTTCGTATCGATTGCCGCTAATTGATTGACGGTAAATTCGCTACTTAGTAAGTCCGTGGCCTTCACATTGCTCACAGGTACGGTAGAAATCATGTCTGCGGCCAGTACGTGTGGAGTATTGAGTATTTGCTGTAGATCGGTGTCAGTAAATAAGTCTTGGGCTTGACCACCGCTGCCTGGAGCGGCTGCGCCAGCGCTAAAAGTAACGGCACCACTGCTTTCGCCACCGCCATTAGCTGATTGAAAATTCCCGAACCGGGAATTCTGAGCGTTCTTGCTCAACACGATAGTCTGATTGGCAGAAGTAATGGTGCCGAAGATGCTGCTTTCTGCTGCCGCTTGGAAGTTAGAAGCTTCGCTAGTGACAATAATACTGAGCACCATTAATAAAATAATTGGGACAATCAGAAACACGGCTTTCTGTTTGTAAGTCTGCAGTTTGCGCAAATTAATGCGCAGATCGTTAATAATGTTCATAGAGTTAATGATAAATAATCGCGATTAAGATTTAATATGTACTTCTTCCACTTCGCCTTTATTCAAGCGAATGCGGTTTTTAAACTGCTTCCCCACAGTCTCATCGTGAGTAATCATCACCAAGCTCACTCCGGAGCGGGCGATTTCATCAAACAGTTCCATTACTTTGGTGGCGTTGGCTTTGTCTAGGTTTGCCGTAGGCTCATCCGCCAGAATTATTTTGGGATCATTGGCTAAAGCTCTGGCAATAGCGACCCGCTGCATTTCTCCGCCTGACAGCTGCCTCGGGCGATGACTGACACGGTCGCTAAGACCGACCTTGCCCAGCATGTCTTTGGCTTTAGCGATTGAAGAATTATATGGCTTGCCGGCTAGCAGCAGTGGCAGCGCCGCATTTTCAGCGGCAGTCATATATTCATGGAGGTTAAATAATTGGAATACAAATCCAATTGTTTTATTGCGGAACTTTGATAATTTATTATCGCCAAGCTGATTGATATCCTGTCCATTGATTACGACAGTTCCGCTCGTTGGCTTATCAAGACCACCGAGTAAATTCAATAGCGTGCTTTTGCCGGAACCGGAAGTACCGATGATAGCTAGGCTTTCTCCCTCGGGAAGCTTGAAAGAAACCTCGCTTAAAGCGCTAACTTTATCCGGACCATTTTGGTATAGCCGGGAAACTGACTCCACTTCAATCACATCACTCATATTGCATCTATAACAAGTAACGCTCTTAATTTACTCCCAGGCTGTGAAGGCGGTTTGAATTCCATAAGAACTTGACATGATGTCCTATAGTAGTATATACTGGGTATACATCGTTGAAAACTCAGCCACAGGAGAAACCTCATGTCATTCCAATTATCTGCTGGAACGTTAGTTTGCCAGACTGGTACTGAACTCCCGGAAGCCTTAGCCGCCCCGATCATTGATCGTGGCGACGAGATGAAGGTGTTCACCTGGGACGCAGGAGATGTGTTTCAAGCGAAGGCGTTTCGGCGCCTGGTGTCGAATGACCGTGTAGTCTTTGTGCTCAGCCCTGAGTCTGTGGCTTTAGGCGACCTTGCTTACGCCGCAATCTTGGAA
>CAYXSB010000033.1:0-8849 GCA_964466865.1 uncultured Candidatus Saccharibacteria bacterium | reverse complement strand
ATTTAGCTAATCTCTCCTGCAACTTCTCTTTGTCGTAGTCAGAAGTAGTTTGAGAAATCTCTTTCTTGATGGATTCCATACGGCTGGAAATGTCTGCTTTGGTACCCTTGCCGCCCACGATCGTGGTGTTGTCTTTGGTAACAATGATCTTTTCGGCCGTACCTAGATCGTTCATTTCCATAGTATCCAAAGTCTTGCCGAGCTCGCTGGTAATCACAGTGCCGCCGGTCAAAGTGGCGATATCCTGCAACATAGCTTTGCGGCGGTCTCCGAATCCCGGAGCCTTTACAGCTACGACATTCAAAGTGCCTTTCAAGTAGTTCAAGATCAACGTACTGTGAGCTTCACCTTCGACGTCTTCAGCAATGATTGCCACGTCGCGTTTGCCTGTAGCGGCAATCTTTTCCAGAATCGGAATTAGATCTTTCACTGCAGAAATCTTACCGTCGGTAATGATGATATGCGGATTCTCGATCACGGTCTTCAAGTCTTCTGACTTAGCCGCAAAGTAAGGTGAGGTATAACCTTTGTCGAACTGCATGCCTTCTACAAACTTTTCTACTAGTCCAAATGTGCGGCCTTCTTCTACGGTCACTACACCTTCACGACCTACCTTAGCGATAATGCTGGCTAGCATTCCGCCGATTTCTTCATCGCCATTGGCAGAGATGGTGGCCACTTTCTTGATATCTTCTTCTTTGTCTTTAATTTTCTCGCTGTCTTTCACCAATGCTGCCACGACTGCTGACACGCCTTTTTCAATTCCAGTGCGGATTTCCATCGGGTTAGCGCCAGCTACTACATTCTTTAGTCCAGCATTGATAATAGCCTGAGCCAACACCACTGAGGTAGTAGTGCCATCTCCAGCTGTATCTACAGTCTTGGATGCAGCTTCCATGATCAGTTTGGCGCCCATATTCTCTACAGCGTCTGCCAATTCGATCTCCTTAGCGATAGTCACACCATCTTTGGTAACGTGAGGTGCTCCAAAAGATTTCTGGATGGCGACATTGCGGCCTTTTGGTCCGAGAGTAACGCGGACTGCGTTTGCTAGCTTATCTACACCGGCCTTGAGTTTGGCGCGGGCGTCTGCTTCGTATAGTACTTGCTTTGCCATATGTTGAATTTAATATTTAGCTAAGTTAATTATTTTACGATGGCGAGAATGTCGCTCTCCTCCATCACTAAGTAAGTTTCATCATCTTCTTCGACTTCATCTGGTCCATATTTCTTGAATATGACGACATCTCCGACGTTTACGCTGAACGGAATCTTGTCACCTTTGTCATTGAGTTTACCAGTGCCTAAGGCTACGACTGTCCCCCGCTGAGGCTTCTCGCCTTTGGTAGAAGAAATCACTAACCCAGAAGGTGTAATGCTCTCGGCCTCATCAGCTTTAACTAAAATATTTCCGCCGATTGGCTGGACTTTGATTTTGGCTGCTGCCATGAGATCTGATGATAATAATTAAACACTATTGGGCAAAGTTTATCCGCGGAGAAATTGCTGCGAATTGGCAGTGAATAGTTACAAGTGCTAGTGAGTATAGTAACTGCAAACCGCTTCTGTCAACAGGAGAAAACCTTTAGATTAAAAGACAATTTTAATTCTATTGAGGTCGCTCGGTATGCGTTTCAAGAAGTCCGGCACGATGCCTGGGCTATAGGTGATCTTATGAGAAACAATTTCGGTGACGTGACTCAAATAGTCCTCTGCTTGCTCCAAAGTTTTGCCAGCCAGATTCTGCTTCAATTGATCTGCGGTGACGGCGCTCTGCAGGTTACCACTGCTGGATACAGTGAATGTAGCTGTGTCGTTAGTACGAGTCACATCTCCAATCACTGCGTCACTAACACCGTTGATCTGGAAGTCACTGCCGACTTTCTGATTATTTGTAATCAAAATACCGATCGCTTGCTGCAGGTCATCTTCGCTAACTGCCAAAGCCGTCACTTCTCCCTTCAAGCTCACGCTGAAGTTGCCAGAGTCGCTTACCTTCTCGCCAACCTTAGGATCGCTGCTGCTGTCGGTCTCTTTGAATTGCTGCGTGCCGTCGATCATTCTGTATCCGGTAGGTACTAAGCTGCCGATCTTGTTCATACCCTGCTTCTGCAAAGTATCAGTAAGTGTTTTCTTCACCCGATCGAAATCATCTTGAGACACTGCGGTGAACGTGGTGGTCGTGCCGCCAGTAATTACTTCTGAACCGCCGAAGCGTTTGCCTTTGATATCAGAAATCGCGTAGTTGCCGATAGTAAAGTCTACTTTGGCTCCAGAACCAGTGATGTTGTAATCCTCACCAAAAGACTGAGCTACCACGTGCACATTCTCGGCAATACCGATGGTACAAGTCGGGTCTGATGAACAATTCACTGGTCCGCTGCCATTTTTTGCGGCCGGTACAGTCACATCACCCTGAATGTCGTACTTCAAATTGGTAGTCGTGTTTTCGGCCACAGTACCGGAAGTAATAGTCACGTCTTTGTTGGTCTCGTTCCAGATTTCGATTAGTCCTGCAGCCTTGTCCCCTGACTGGCCAGTGCCGGTCGCTTTGTCTGAAGCGGAGATACTGAGATCGGTATTGGAAATTAGTTTGGCTGGGATTACTAGTTTATCTTTATCGATGGCCGTCAGTGCCGTGTCAGCACTAATTTGCTGCTGCACAGGGACTTGTTGAGTTTGAAGACTGATTTTTACTTCTACATTATTCAGCTGGAAAGCTAGCACATAGCCGGCGCCGAAGATGAGGAACAGCACCACTACTGCCGCAATTATCGCAATCCGACGTTTGTCTCGGTTTCCCTTGGCCTCGCCTGGCATAATCGGACGACGTTCGCCCGGCACTACCTGTGGCTGGCGCTTGAAAGGCAACAGACTGCTCAAACTAAAACTACCAGCTTTGTCGTTGGTATAGTTAGTCCAGTCACGTCCGGTGAATCCTCCTGTAGGTTTAGATTTCGAGGCTTTTTTAGAACTAGCAGGTTCTGCTTCCATATATGTCTCCTCCTCAGAGCCATCGATGATAGCATCTTTATTTGCGTCTAATTGCGTAATGTCCCCACCAGCCAGGATTTCGAAGCCCGCCAAGTGTACAACTTTAGCCTCGCGGCGAGGGCGATTAATTGCGCCTTTGACTTCCTCTTCCTCAGCTACTACTTCATCTTCGGCGACTTGCTCAGTGGCAACTTCCGGCTCAGTCTCTGCGACAGCTTCTTCTGGAGCAGATTCTGCAGGAACTTCAGCTTCCTCAGCTATTTCCGGTTGTTCAGGCTCTGCAGCTGCTGCCGGCAGCTCTACTTCCCTGGCTTTTTCTGGCTTAATGGCGCCGCGATCGGTAAGCAACAGCTTCTTGGTATCATCCATCTTGGTCTTCAAAGTTTCTTTAGCAATCTGGGCGGCTTCCCACATTTCTGGAGAAATATTGCTGACTTTATTAATAGCTACCAATCCAGAACGTTCAGCCAAGCCTAGTCCAAATGCGTCTTCGGTGACCAATACCAATTGTTTCTTGGATTTAGCCAACTGCTTTGCCAGGATCTTCATGCTCACCAGGCTGCTGATAATGATCGCATTTTGCGGCACTACTAAGATTACACGCTCCCGCTCTGCTGACAGGATTTTCTCCACGACAAAATTTATCTCATCATTAACGTCGACAAAAATTTTATCTGCTCCTGTAATTGCCATGAATCGTGTGTACTATTTAACTATGTCTAATGCCATACGGGCTAAGGCCATTGGAGTTACATCCATCGGATGTGTAACCTGGCGGGTAAGGTCCACTACGTTTGAAACCTGATTGGGAAACAAGTAATTTACCTTCGGGAACTTTCCAAACCGCAACACCTGCAACCATGGATGCGCCAGTAGTCCGGAATTTATATCTGGCAACAACGCTCCACCGCCGCACACATAAATCTGCGATGGATATTCACGAACGTCGTCAAACTCGGACAACGCTAATTCTACACCATCCAACCATACCGGAATATCTTTGGCCATGGCTTCCGCTACTTGCTTCGCCTCTTTGTCGGTCAACTTTTGGTCGGCGTAATCTACTTTCATCTTTTCAGCCGCAAAATAATCCATATTCAACTCATTTTCCAAACGTTTGGTAAATACCCGGCCACCAAAAGCAAACATCTTAGTACCCACAATTGCGCCGTTCTCCACTAAGGCTATGTCCGTGGTACCACCACCGACGTCGATAAAGATACCGCTAAATTTCTCTTCACGAGAATGTTCAATTCCCATGGCTAACGCGTACGGCTCGACCACAATGCTCATGAGTTTCAAATTTAAAGCTTGGGCGACTTCTTTGATAGATTCAACATGAATCTTGGGAGCGAACGTGGAGAATACTTTATAAACAAGTTCTTTACCGGTAAATCCTAATGGAGAATCCACTTTCACACCATCGATGTAAGCGCTGTTGATCACAGTATTTATTTCTACGATTTGATCAGTCTTGATGCCAGTATCTTCGGCAATCTCCTCTTTGGCACCGGCGAAAGCCTGTTTCTTGATGTTGGCAAGAATGTTATCGATTTCCCGTTGGGCAATCTTTTCATCAGGGTTGTCTCGCTCAACATTCACGATAATAACCACACCTTTGACCAATTCTCCAGCGATGCCCATGACCACATCCTTTGGCAAATCCACTTTCTCACCAGTCACGTCTTCTGCCATGTTGATAGTATTACCAATGCTGACGTCGACCACATCAATTACGTTCTGGAGGTTGATGATCAATGCTCCACGCATGGCATTTGGCTTCTGTGGTGCGCGATCGTAGCCTATGACCTCGACTTGGCCTTTCTCGATCCGGAACAGCACTGTCTTGATAAACTCAGTACCGATGTCTACAGCGAGATACGGTTTGATACTATTCTTTTGGGGTGATTTGGATCTTCCGAACATACGACAATAGTCTACTGGAATAAGGCCAAAACTTCAAAGCGTTAAGCCCAAATGTTTGGCAAAATAGATTCGCTCATTTCCGGCATACTCATGATATAATCCTGCCAACTAGGGGGGATACTTCAAATCATAATATCTAACTGCTAACATCCCTTAACGGCAGTATTAGTCAGCCGGAAGCTTGGTATGAACAAGAAAGATAAGGCTACAGAAGTAAAAGATGACAAGTTCGTCGATTACTCTTTGCAGCTTTACGACAAATACAATCAGGAACATCTATTCTACAAACAAGGCGATAAATACAACAAACTAATCACCGCCGACGCTTTTAACATCACTCCCCAAGAATACACTGAACTCGAAAACCGCGGTCCTCACCTGTGGAATTGGCTGCAGGAACAAACCGAAATGTTCAGCGAAATACCTAAATCCCCATCATTGAAGTGGCTGTACGATAACCTACGCCGCAACCATTCTCCCAAGACTTTGGAGTACCAGTTCGCGATTAGTCAGAATTCAAACAGATTTACCAAAGTAATGCGAGTAGATCTATCCAGCTTTCCATTCAATTGTCACGAAGCCCAGCTACGCTGGGGTGCGATTGGGCACATGCATTCGATGCCACATGTATTCGACCAAATTGTGCCTGATGGCGACTCTGCTCCAGATAAACTGCGGGGAAATATGAAGGATGTAGTTTTGAAGTTAATTTCCGATGCTTGCGCCTCTGCTAACGAATGCGTAATTTACCTCACGCCGCAAAAGTTCGTGATTGAAACCGAATACTTTGCCAAAGATATACCGCAAATCGTGGTAATGCTGGTGTCCGATTTCAATGAACAGAACTTTGTATTCACCGGTGAAGATCTCGTGCACAAAGCCACTGGCAGAATCGTGCGTCTAATCTTCCGCCGCGAGTTGACCTTGGAAACGCTGTCTCGTACTGAGTTCGGCCGCAAAGTTGTCGACCTGTACTTACTGGAAGCTTTGAACTTCGAGCCCGACTTAAACTTGATCAACGATAGCAAGTTAGGCATGGCGTTCGCGTTTGATCATCGCACTAAGTCATTCTTCTCGGATGATTCACGCAAGTTATTCTTGAAGACTGCCCTCTACGATGACCGCTTTGAGTCGTTCAACGACGTGTTCAGTAAGAATTTCAAATCTCTGGATGATTTCCTGACCAAGACCTCCCAGCACGATCGCAAATATATCTATAAGTTCGGCGGCTATGACCTATCGATGTCATTTGGCAGCTCCCACGTATATCGTCTGGACCGCACTAAGAATAAAGATTACGAGCTAATTTCCCAGACCCGAGACAAAAACGAAGGCGAATGGATCATGCAAGAATTAGACGAAACCCGCTATCCAGTGAGATATCTGAAAGGAAATTACGAGAAGCCAGAATCATGTGAGATCGGCTACTCTAATGGCTGCGCTAGCCGGTTTATGATCTTCTACCACAAAGAAAACGGTCACATCCGCCCTATCTCCGGATTAGCTAACTTCGTAAATGACTACTGGAAAGCCAGATTCAAGGACTCCGACACTACCCAAGGCCAAGGTGCAATTATTTCTCCGATTCGCGTGCTAAAGAAGTAGCGCTCCCAGTTTATTGTGATAAAATACTCTTTGCCAAAGCGCCTATATATGGGCTATAATACTCTTATATAAGTTAATATATTACCTGTTTTATAATGAAGATATACGTATCCGCCCCTAATGACGACCGTTCTAAATTACCAGCTTTCTTTAAAGCTGTTGATGATCTAGAAAAGAAAGGTCACAAAATAATTGATGTGTACGGTAAAGAACCATTACCTCTACCCGATGACGTTGATTTCTTAGTTCGCAAGCACAAGGAATCTGAGAAAGCTTTGAAAGAAGCTGATGTAGCTTTGGTAGACGTAACCTACCCTGGTCGTAGAATCGGATTCGAAATTGCTAGAGCTTTGGACGAGAAGAAAGTAGTAATCGCTCTGTATGACGAGAATTCTAATATTTCCGCTAAGCGCATTGCTCCTCTATTGGGTAATACCTCTCGCAACATTGTCTACAAGGGTTATTCTGCAGATAATATCAATGCAACTATCGAAGAGGGCTTAAATATTGCTAAGCAACAGTTGGATACCAAGTTCATCTTGATCATCTCTCCTGAGATCGACAAGTATCTAGAATGGGTATCTCAAGAACGTCGTATGCACAAAGCTCAAATCGTACGTGAATCTATCGAAAATCAAATGAATAAAGACAAGGAATATCAGCAATTCCTGAAGGACCTCTAAGCAAATAGGCTTTTAGGCTTTTCACTCTCCTGACTACGGTCGGGAGAGTTTGTTTTGGGATGCAGGAGCTCTTGGATTTCTTTGACGGTATCGCTGGCTTCGTCGGTCATATCCTCTACCATGCCTTCATCTCCATGCAGAATCTTGTCTAGCACTTCAAAATCTTTTTGCAGAATTGGGCGCATGCTGCCATTGTAGAGCGCAACTGCGGGATGATACATCACGAAAAAGATATTTCCGCCCCTGCGGAAGGCTTTGCCATGAACTTGACTGATTTTGACTCCCGGCAGGAACTTCGCGAGCGCAAATCGGCCTAGAGGAATGAATATCTTGGGTTTGATCAATCTTATTTCCCAATCTAGCCACGGTTTGTACAACTGAATCTCCTCTTCTTCGGGATCGCGGTTGTCTGGTGGGCGACATTTGACCATGTTGGTGATGTAGATGTCCTCGCGGCTGAGGCCGATGCCGTCTAGGAGTTCATTGAAGAATTGGCCGGCTCTACCCACGAATGGAATGCCTTTCTTGTCTTCGTCCGCTCCGGGCGCTTCACCGATGCACATGATCTGGGCATGAGGATTGCCGTGTCCGGGCACGAGCTGAGTCGCTCCGGGAAACAAAGGATATCTGCCGCTAGCAATACATTTCTCGTGTAATTCTGCGATGGAATGTGGAGGTTCTGCCATAGGAAATTATAGCGCAGATCATGAATTTCAATTGATATCTGTTTAGTCGATCTCTTTGCTATCTATCGGAACGTACTCCGGCCAATACAAAGTACCTTGCTGTGGATTTGTGCCTAGCTGCGCATAATTCGAAGTAATCTGCGTAAACAAGCGCTCCAGCATCCCATCGTATGTCTGAATATAGCCCACAACAGAGAACTCTATTTGTGATTGGGCATTAATAGACTTTCCGAAGCGATAGAACTTGTCTACAGGCTTGTACGCTACAGTGATCTGCAATATATATTTGCCATCTTCGATTTGTAGCTTCTCTTTTATAGCTTGCATAGCGCCTTCTCTCAAGGTTTTTCCTGTATCGACAATGCTTTGAACTTCAGCGGGGTCAAGTTTCTGGCCAGCTTGCAGCTTTTCGCTGGCCGGTTTAACTAACTCGTAAATGTCGTTATTGAATTTCTCAATTGCTAACTTTATATCTTGATCATACTCGTCAATAGCAGCGAGATAGAGTTGTCGCACAACTGTCCCTTCAGTTACATAGCTTATAGGACTAGTCGTCGGGAAATAATGTTGAGCTTCGACTTCGTTATCTTGCTTCACCTTCTCACCAAACCGTTTAGCCTTTACGTTAAACTCCTTTTTTACGTGGTCGCTATGCTTTATTAATTTGAAACTAACATTTCGTATCTCAACAGAACCGTCATGCGCTAGCATGACAGAGTTGCAAAAAATGCCCTCTCCTTCCTGAGTTAATCTTAAGAAGACTTCGCTTGTAAGTTTTAATTCAAGCTTCGGCCGTCGTAGAAAATCAACGAGCAGTTTAATCAAAGTTATCGAGCCCACTATGGCAGTAATCACGCCGCCAATTATACCCGCCCACACTGCCCATGTTGGCAGCTGCATTTGTTGCTGGATTGTTTGCTGAATTAAGTCTCTAAGTGCGGGATCAATCATTAGG